>JAUNNV010000150.1 GCA_030531335.1 Bacteroidales bacterium | reverse complement strand
GTTGAGGTTGAAGTAGGAATGGTTGGTGAGGTTGATGACTGTTTTCTTGTCGGTGGTGGCCTCATAATTGATGTCGATTTCATTGGCGTCGGTCAGTGTGAAGGTTACCTTCAGGTTTACCGTGCCGGGGAAGTTGGCCTCCATGTCGGGGCTCAAGTACGAAAGGGTGATGCTGTTGGGAGCGACGGCATCGGCGTTGAACACCGCATACTGCCAACCCAAAGGTGCGGGCGTGAGCGTGCTGCCGCCATGTAGGCAGTGGATGCCGTTGTTGTTGCGTGGCAGTTGATACTCCACGCCATCGACCGTAATCTTGCCTTGGTCGATGCGGTTGGCATAGCGGCCAATGGTGGCGCCGAAATCACTTGGAATCGTTTCGTAGTCGCTCACCTTGTCGAAGCCAAGGACAACATCCACAAAATTCCCTTCCTTGTCGGGAACCATGACAGACACGATACGGGCCCCAAAGTTCGTGATGCAAACCTCAACCCCATTGTTGTTGGTAAGTGTGTAAAGATGGGTCTCCTTACCACCAAACACCGACTCGAAATTGGTGGGATTCAAACCAGACTTGGTGGTTTCCTGCTTTTGTGCAGGTGTGCAGGCAGTTAGGCAGATAATGGCCAGAACTGCGAAAAACATACATTTCTTCATGACTACTGAAATAAAAAAATTTTTGCAAATATACGTTTTTATCAGAAATAACCTGTATATTTGCTCATCGATTTTATGAGAAATTAATGATATGACCCATAACAACAATCATTTGGTGATAATGGCCGGCGGCAAAGGCAGTCGGTTCTGGCCTATGAGTACCACCGACTATCCAAAACAGTTTCTCGACATCTTAGGATGTGGGCGCACGCTGCTACAGCTTACCATGGATCGCTTTCAGGGCATTTGTCCGATGGAGAACGTTTGGGTGGTCACCTCGGGTAGCTATGCCGGCATTGTCAGGCAACAGCTGCCGGAGGTTCAGGAAGACCACATATTGTCGGAACCCTGCCGGAGAAACACGGCACCCTGCATTGCCTACGTAAGTTGGAAGATAAAGAAGAAATGTCCGAAGGCCAACCTTGTTGTCACACCGTCGGATCACTTGGTGCTGAATACAACAGAGTTTCAGCGGCTCATCGGTTCAGCCTTGTCATATACGGATGAATCGGATGCCATCGTGACGCTTGGATTGCGTCCGAACCGGCCGGAAACGGGATATGGCTATATTGAAGCCGACACAACACGGCCTTCGGTGTCGAACAAGGAGATTTTCCGTGTGGATGCTTTCAAGGAGAAACCCGACTTGGCCACTGCACGCAAATACATTGAAAAAGATTATTATTACTGGAATTCCGGCATATTCGTGTGGAATGTCAACACCATTGTCAACTCCATCAGGGTGTATGCGCCAAACATAGCCAACGTGTTCGAACGCTTGCTGCCGTTCTTCTTCACCGAAAGGGAACAGGAAATGGTTGACAAGGAATTTCCCTTGTGTGAGAACATCTCCATCGATTACGCAGTGATGGAGAAGGCGGAGGAGATATTCGTGATGCCGGCAAGCATAGGTTGGAGCGACCTTGGTACTTGGAGCTCACTGCAAAGCAACATGGACAAGGACCACGATGGCAACGTGACGATAGGCGAGAACATACAGATGTTCGAAAGCCGCAACTGCATGGTTCACACCACTGAGGAACGGAAAGTAGTGATACAAGGACTCGATGGCTACATCGTGGCCGAGAAAAACAACACCCTGCTCATCTGCCGAATAGCCGAGGAACAACGCATCAGGGATTTTGCTGAATGACAGTGTATGCAGAGAGCGGAAGCAAAGTTTACTTTGAATCTGCCGAGGTGCAGTCTGTCATGGGCGCAGCCAATGACGTACCCACATTCATTACTTTATTTGCTGTAAATATTTATTCTTCATTTCCATCGCAAGTTCTTTCGTAAACGCCTTCGCACCATTATCCAGCATGTGCGCGGAATCTCTGAACATCTCGGGGTGCTCAAGCAGCAAGCTGGAATAGTCCAAGAAGGTCACGCTCCTTCCGCTGCACAATGACTTCGTATATGCCATAGCGTCTTCTACAATGTTATACCTCGGTGAATTTACGATATATAGTTGAATTCCATTTGCCTCACAGGTCTCAATCAAATGAACGAGATGAGCCACTTCCAATTCGTCCACTTCACTTTCTTTTATTGGAGTCGATATTTGAGGTTCCTTTCCAACCAAAGCTGATTTTCCATCCTTAGGTGTATATCCCTTTTCAGAATCCAGTGCAGACTTATAAGCACATGCCATATTAAGAACCCTATCGTTATACCGGTACATATTGCATAATTTAAGACCCGTAAATGAACCGCCCTTTAACTCTTCCATAATCTCCGAGATGTACGAATCACTTTTAATGTATGGCATCAGACAGTCAAGCCTGTCCTTGCTATGTCCATTAAGATATCCTTCTGCCATATCAAGAATAACAATCTTTGGCTTATGTCGCTTGACAATAGCATCCAGAACGACATCACAATAAATTAAATCCATACCATCGTGTCCGCAATTATAAACAGACGTTCCGAGAGAATCTTCCAATATTGAAGTTACATAATGGTGTACTGCTCTTGAGGAGCCAAGAACAATCACATCAGCTTCGACCCTATTCAGGGAAGTATTTGTTCTTGCCGCCTGGTATACCGTATCAGGCATATTGTTCCAGAGCCTGTCCATCACCAATCCGAAAAGAACATCGAAGACAATCAGGCATCCTAAGAATATGCCGAGCCACTTTGCTATTTTCTTTATTTCTTTCATAACCGCCCTCCCTTAGAATTGAAAATATATGAAAGAACCGCCTCCCAAGACACCCAAGAGCAGCACGTATGCACACAGGCAAAGCGAAGTGACAAGTCCGATGACTTTCTTGTCCGATTGCAGAAGCTTTATCTGAGGATGATATTCGTCCACCCAATCCTTGGCAATGAGCAGCATAAGCGACAGAATCCCTGGTATCAACACAGGAGCAACAACCACGAATGGGGAACCAACAGAGGTGAAGATGTCCTTTACGGCAAAGAATGCATCCTGAACGGATTCCGCCCTGAAGAATATCCAAGCCAATGATACCAATACGAAGCAAACCGCAACCTGCAATATGCTCGAAATCTTTCCATCCCCACATTTGTCCTCAATCGTAAGTTTCCCCCTCTTCAAGAGATTGTAGATTACCAGATAGACCCCGTGAAGCCCTCCCCACACGATGAAAGTCCAAGCCGCCCCATGCCAAAGTCCGCTCACAAGAAAGACTATCATCAGGTTCATCAGCATCCTTGGGTACTTCACCCTGCTGCCACCCAAAGGGAAATAGAGATACTCCATAAACCAGGACGAAAGGCCGATGTGCCAGCGTTTCCAGAACTCCTTGATGGATTTTGAGAAATAAGGTCTGTGGAAGTTCTCCGGCAAGTTGAATCCCATACACTTCGCACCCCCGAGAGCTACAAGCGAATATCCTGCAAAGTCGCCATATATCTGGATTGTGTATAACAGAGATGCAAGACCGATGGTAGTTCCATTGTGATGAACAAGGTTGTTGAACACCGCATCCACATAGATTCCCAAACGGTCAGCCACACACAGTTTCATAAAGTATCCCCAGAGCATCATCTTCAATCCGCCAATCACATTGTCATAAAGTAAAGGATGCTTCTCCTTCAATTGAGGTATGAGAATCTTCGACCTCTGGATAGGGCCCGCAAGAATCACCGGGAAGAACGAGACGAACAATGCGTATGTCAGGAAATTCCTTTCCGCCTTTACAGTGCCGCGATACACGTCTATCATATATCCAGCCGACTGGAAGGTAAAGAACGAAATCCCGACCGGCAAAAGCACGTTCAAGTACGGCACATTCCATTTCAATCCAGCAGCAGCTATCAGTGATTCGATAGATCCGTTTATAAAGTTATAGTATTTGAATATGAACAGTATGCTGAAATTCAGCGCCAGACAGATTACTAAAATTGTTTTCTTTTTCCGTTCTCTGTCGCCATTCCGCTCCAAGAGCAAACCGCAGACAAAGGTTATCAACGTTGAAGCCAGCAGTATAAGCGCATACACAGGCTTCAAATTTATGTAGAAGTAATAGCTTGCAATTAGTAACCAATTGTTACTCAGTCTATTACCCCCCCCCATAGCATAGTAGCCAATAGCCACTATCGGGAAAAAGAGCAGGAATTCAAGGGTGTTGAAAAGCATGTGGCAATTATTTGTTTTTTTAAGTTCTGTAATTTAAGAAGCTGTTTTTGAAATGTTCGAATAAAAATTTACGATTATCCGCTATTGCCACAAGTGCCTTTATTATATAGATATAGGCTATGAACGAAAGTCGGCCTTGAAGCCGCTCCGGCAATCACGAGTCGGTCGAAAACCCTATCGCCAAAGTATTTCCTATTAAACTTGTAGCAGAACTCGTCCAAGTAGCCTTGCAGGAACTCATCCTTAATGCCATGATACATGTCCTGAAACAAGGACTTTGCATTGGCTATGGCTATATGCACCCATGGAAGCACCTTGGGAGCATTCTTACCGGGAACCGTCTGCCTTTCCGGGTTCTTTACGACTTTCTCGACCCCGACATGACCGCGAAGATTATCCATGACCACAATGGAATCCTCTTCGACAGCAGCCTGAACCTCTTTCTCAAATGTCTCAGCTTTAAGGTCGTTGATTACACGCATCTTT
>JAUNNV010000026.1 GCA_030531335.1 Bacteroidales bacterium | reverse complement strand
ATACGTGGGCATCACCGATTGGTTTCAGACAACCGAACTCGCTTCGTGGCTTGGAACGTGGTGGATCGACATGCCGGCCAGTGCCAAGATGGCTGCCTTTGGCTTCATGATTTTTGGATGCGGCTGCGAGATGGCAGGCACCACGGTAAGCAAGGCCATTGCGAAGTGGTTCAAGGGAAAGGAAATGGCATTGGCCATGGGATTGGAAATGGCCATTGCACGAATTGGTGTGTTTACCATTTTCTCCATCTCACCATTCATTGCCGCCAAGTTTGGCAGTGTGGTGGCACCCGTCGCATTCTGCACGGTGTTGTTGCTCATCGGTTTGATTACCTTCACCATTTTCACATTCATTGACAAGAAATTCGATGCACAATTGGGAACGGATGCACAAATGGAGCCAGAAGAGGAATTCAAGTTTTCCGATGTGACAAAAATCCTTTCGAGCAAGGTGTTTTGGGTTGTGGCACTGCTTTGTGTGCTTTATTATTCAGCCATCTTCCCATTCCAGCGTTATGGTGCCAACATGCTCCAATGCAATCTTAACGGAATCAGCCCCGAGGCGGCTTCCAACATTTTCCGTTGGTTCCCAGTGGGAGCCGGCATCATTACGCCTTTCTTGGGTTCTTTCCTCGACCACAAGGGCAAGGGTGCGACGATGTTGATGTGGGGGTCGTTGCTGTTGATAGCATGTCATCTTATTTTCGCATTCATTCTCCCAATGACTCACAGCTCGCTTTTAGCTTATGCAACCATTGTGTTGTTGGGCATCAGTTTTGCCTTGGTTCCTGCTGCACTTTGGCCCAGTGTGCCTAAGATTATCGACGAGAAAGTTTTGGGAAGCGCTTATTGTCTGATTTTCTGGGTTCAGAATTTTGGCTTGTGTTTTGTGCCGGTGTTCATCGGCGAGTTGCTTACCATCTGCAACGCCAACAATCCAGCCGTAATAGCAGCCAAGGAAGCCCAAGCTTCGTTCATTCCCTACGACTACACGATACCATTGGTTGTATTTGCAAGTTTTGGAGTGTTGGCTCTCTTGTTCTCAATCTATCTGAAAGTGCTCGACAAGAAAGAAGGGTTTGGTGTTGAGGAACCCAACATCAAGGCAGGATAGGCTATGAGAGTCAATCTCCGTCCCATATAGGAATGGAAGTGGCTGATTGCATTGCGCACGGAGTAAGAACCTGTTTTGAAATGTTCGATTAAAAATTTTATGAAAGATTTTCGAGATGAAAAACCGGTTATTTGAAGGAGCAATGGGGCTCCATTGTAACTGAAAAGAAACGAATTTTCAGCCGGAAAGATTTTATAAAAGATTAATTGGAACATTTCAAAACAGGTTCTAAATCATGTAATAGGATTTGTTCCGTGCGCAGGCTGATTTATAGGACATATATCTGTCATATTGTTGGCTATGCTATGGCCGTGTCCTGCCACACAATTCACAATAGGGGCAGGTGTCGCAGTGGTCGGTCAGGCTGGTGTTTCGGAAGGGTATGTCGGGGTCGAAAATTTCTTGCAGCAATGTCGCCAACAGTCTGTCGAAAGCGGCTTTGTGCTTGTGGAAGTCGATGACTGGTTCCTTCGCAATGCTGATAATGGGTTCTGTGTATGTCTGAGGAAGTTTCCGCAGGTAGAGTAGGGTGGGCGATACGCTGTCGGTGGTCTCTTCACACATGGCCGAGGCATAGATGAATGTCTGGAAGGCGTGTGCGTGTCGTTGTTTGTAGTCGAGGTCGAAGAGCGATTCCATGTCGGGTACGTCGCCGTGGCTGATTCCGGTCTTATAGTCGATGACGCGAAGCATGTCCCCCTTGCGGTCCATGCGGTCAATGGTGCCTCCTACCATTGCATCGAGTTCGATGTGGGGCAAGCTGACGGACATGTAGTGTGGTTGTTCGGAGGCGACATAGGTGAACGGTTTGGAATTGTTGTCGGCATGAGTCAGCATTTGCAGGTATTTGCGCAGTATGGCATGAAGCAGTAGGTCGTTGGGCTGTTGCTCGGTTTGGAAGGCTCGTTCTATGCATGCGTCGATGATGCCCGACTTGTCGGGAGTTGGCGTCTCGTAGAGCAGTTGGGCTGCCTTGTGGAAGAGGGTGCCGAAGGTGGTGAACTGGTTGTCCTTGCTATTGTCGGGTTCTTGAAGTCGGGCGATGTACTTGTAGTGGAACTCGACAGGACAGTGAAGGTAGCAGTTGAGCGCGGTGGGCGACAGGGTGGCATGAGGATTGTGGCGGCGGTTGAAGGTGTCATGTAGCCGTTGCACGATGGCTGGGGTTTTCGGGATCACGATGTCGTTGGAGGGCAATGGCGACTGGGCAGTGGTGAGTGTGACAGTGCTTATGGGATAGTTCGACTCCATGAGCAATTGTAGCACAAACCGGCTCATCTCGTGGCTGTTCATGCCGCTTTCACCTGAGTTGTAGAGCAGGGTCACACGCTCGGAGCGTTGCAGCAGTCGGTAAAAGTAGTAGGCATAGACGGCCGTCTGGTGGTCGATGGTGGTCATGCCGAAAGCTTTGCGCAGACTGTAGGGCACCACGGATGCACTATTGTCGGCCTTGGGCATCAGGCCTTCGTTGACGGACAGCATGATGAGGTGGCGGAAGTCGAGGTTTCGTGTCTCAAGCACACCCATTACTTGCAGGCCTATGGCTGGCTCGCCGTGAAAGGGTATGGAAGTAGATTGCATGATGCGTTGCCTGAGCCGTTGCAGGGTAGTGGGGGAGAGGTTGAGTGTGCCGCTGTCGGTGAGTGTCTGCAGACGATTGTCAATCATGCGTATGCGGTAGGCTGCCTCTGTCTCGAGTGGACTGTCGGTAGGTGGGGTGAGTGGGATGGCTTCGGTCGCTCCACTTGCGTGGGCGTATGCTTGGGTGGCGGTGAGCGGGAAACCCATGGTGATGTTGAGATTGCCTACGTTGTCGGGGAGTGAGTGCATGACGGCAGGCAACAGCGTCTCGTTGCACAGCACTACGGCCGTTTCCTGTTCCACAGGTGTGAGGTTCTGGCCAATCCATTGGGGCAGATAGCGTGCCTGGGCGTTCTCGGTGGATGCCTGCATGATGGTTATCTGCTTGGGTTGGCGCAGGTTGTCGAACCATTGTTTGTCGAGGGCATTGGGAAAGTCGCGTAGGTTACGGCCGATGAATTCGCCGGCTTCGTGGTGTGTCCGTTCGGTATAGGCCACATCGTAGTCCCAGTAGAACAAGGCTTTTCCTCGGTCGTGGAGATGGCGGAAAAGCTTGTGTTCCGTTTGGTTGAGCACGTTGAATCCTACGAAAACGTAAGTCTGGTCGGTGGGGAACATTGAGGAGGTGTCTTCGTTGTCGAGATGTTCGGCCACATTGCGGCAAATCATGCCTTCGGAGGCCAAGCCTTGTTGGATAAGCCGTTGTCGATAGGTGTTGTATATGTCGGACAGGGAGTCCCAAATGTGTTGGAAACGTTCCTTGAGTTGTGTGCGGTGGTCGATGTCGAAATTCTGGAAAAACTCCTTGAGTGCGTTTGCCTGTTCTGGGTTGAGGAACTCGTCGTCAGTATTGGTGAGTCGGTTCAACTCGCCGAGACCCAGAAACAGCCGTTGGGCATCGACAAGGTTCTTGTCGATGTCATCGAAATCGGCCAGAAGGGTCTCTCCCCAGAAATAGAAGTCGTCGAGGGTTTCTTGTTGTCCGGTTACTTGCTGATACGCTTTGTGGAGTTCGCATACAAGCAGTATGGGGTCGGCGGTTTGGAGTGGTGATAGGTTATGGAGCAGTTCGCTGATGCTTTGATAGCGGGGCGACCACAGTGGTTGTGCGGAGAGGGTTGCCAGGTGGGCATTGAGGAACAACGATGCGCGTTTGTTGGGAAATACGACAGTGACGTGTGAGAAGTCACCATTGAAACGTTGGTATAGGTCGGCAGCTGTTATTTCGAGGAATGTTTTCATTGACGTGCGGTTTGTGTATCGGGTCAAGACAGGCCGATGGATTCGATGTGGTTGAGATAAACGTACCAGATGTAGCCTTTGATGTGGGTGTGGCCCATTTGGTGCAACAGCCGGACATATTCGCCGACCTGCTTTTTGTGCTCCGGGTGGGGATTGCCAAACTTGAAGTCGATGACCGCCACGTGGTCGTCATACACTATGACCCGGTCGGGTCGGCGCACCTGTGCGACACCGTCTTGACGGAATAGGATGTCGCACTCATTGAACAGCTTGCCTTTGCCGTCGAACCATTTTTGTGCCGTGGGATGCTTGAGTGCCCAAAGGGTGAGCTGTGTGATGTGTTCTTGCTCTTGGCCGTTGGTGATGAGCCCGTCGCGTACAAGCCGTGCCATGGCTTGTGGCAGGTCGGCGGCAGTCTGCAGGTGTGCAAACAGTTCGTGCATGATGATGCCGTTGGTAACGAATGTGTTGCCCGATGTGTTGGCTGGGTCGTCGGCCAGGACATTTTCGGCGGCAAAGAATTCCTTGGCGTTGCTCGACTGGCGGAAGCAGATGTGCTTGTTGTCGATGCTGTCGAACGTGACGGATTGGGTGTCGGTTTGGTCGTTTGATGCCGAGGCTTCTACGGCAAGTTTGCCTATGGTATAGCCGTCGGGGATGATGCTACGGAGCAGCCCATCGACCGACTGTGATCGCAACTTCGGGGGACACCACACGAACAGGTTGTCTTTGGCTCGGGTGAGAGCTACGTAAAGCAGGTTGATGTTCTCGACCAGACGCTGGAACTTCTCGTTTTGATAGTCGTCGTGGTAAATGGAGTCGTTCATTTTCTGGGAATAGTTGACCGAGAGTATATCGAGCTGGCTGAACGGTTCTTGCCGTGGCTTACACCATACGGTGGAACGTTGCGTGATGCCCTCGATGCTCCAGTTGCAGAAAGGAATGAATACGGTACCGAACTCCAGTCCCTTCGATTTATGTATGGTGATGACTTGTATGCCATTGACTTGTCCGGATGGTATGGTGGTTGCGTGCAGTTTGTTGTCCCAAAGGGTCAGCAGGTCGGCGATGGTTGGCGAGGGCATGGTCTGTTGGCTCATCTCGTCGAAGAACTGGCACAGGTAGGCATCTTGATCGGGTATGCGGTGCAGGCGGAATATGCGGAAGAGTTGTTCGGCAAGCTCTGCTACCGGCAATTCGCGAAGTCGGTCGAACGATTCGACAAAATCGTTGGGAAGCAGGTTGCGGACGGAGTCGGCGGTGATGCTGGATAGTTGGATTGTGCTTTGCAGCACTTCGTGTTGGTAGAGGAAGGCCAGTTGTGCCACGGCTATCCCATGGGAGGGGTCGTTGAGATAGCGCATGGCTGCGATAATGGTGCGTAGTGCCGGCGATGCGTCCATGCGGTAGGCTTGGCTGCTTACCACATGGAGCCCGGAACGCTCCTTCAGTGATGCCGCTACTTGGGCTGCCTCGGCGTTGGTACGAACGATGACTGCCATTTGTCGGGGTGGTATGCCTGCCGCCAGACAATGGTCTATCTGCTTGGCCAACAACTCAAACACATCGGCACCGGCCTCCGGATAGACAAGCTCTGCATAGCCTCCCGACAAGGAGGATGGCCGTTGCTTTACGTCTTGATAGACTTGTTCAAACTCAGTCTGTCCTTCCGATGCGATCAGTGCTCGGAGCCGAAGGAAGAGCATGTTGTTGAATTCGATGATGTTTTGTCGGCTGCGATAGTTGGTGTCGAGGTTGCGTATGAGGAATGGATAAGCGTTGTCGAGTCTGGTTCCGTCGCGCATGTCGTTGAGGATGTTCCAGTTGCCGTTTCTCCATCGGTAGATGCTTTGCTTCACGTCGCCCACGATGAGGCTTTCGTGTCCTGTGGCGAGTGTCTCGGTGAGGAGCTGGTGGAAATTGTTCCACTGCATCTGGCTGGTGTCTTGGAACTCGTCGATCATGATGTGGCGGATGTTCGCTCCTACCTTTTCGAAAATAAATGAGGCATCGCTGCTGCTGACCATGGTGCGTAGCATGTTGTTGACATCCGACAGGAGGTAACGGTTGTCTTCGCGGCTTTGCAGGCTCAGCCTCTTTCGTATGCAATTGAGTAGTTGCAGCTTGCGTACGTGAGCCACGGAGAGCTGGCAGCTGATGAGCAGTGAAAGGTTCTTGGTTCGCAGTCTCTCGGCTTCTTCCATCAAGGGCAGGAGTGTGTCGTTCACCACTCGTTCGATGGTATTTCGGTCCAGGTCGTTTTTCTTGACCCACTGGTCGGCTCCCAGCAGATAATTGTCGATGGACTTTCCCCGTGCTTTGCTCAGTTCCGTCAGGTCGCATCGGATGAATTTGTGGAAGTAGCCGGCAATGACCTTGCCGTTTTTCAACTTGGAAACATCCAGTCCGTGTGCATTGAGTGCGTTTTCGAATCGGTTTGCCACGTCGGCCAAGTCTTCTTTAATCCGTTCCGTGAGTTTGAAGATGGTGCTGCGATAGTCTGAAATCAGTTTGGGATTGTTGTCGATGGCATTGGCAAGTGCGGTGCCGTGTTCTTGGTAGAACTCGTCGAAAATGTGCTTGCCGTAGAGCTTGAGCTCGGCGGCGATGTTCCACGACTTGTCGTCGTCAATCTGTTCCTCCATGAAGTCGATGATGGGCTTCAGCTCGGGCGATTGTGGCTGAAGGTGTTGTAGTATGTCGTCGATGGCGTTGGAGAGTGCCGTGTCGGTGTCGAGGTCGATGTTGATGCGGGCTCCTATGTTGAGCTCGCGGGTCATGTTGCGCAGGATGGAAAGGAAAAAGGAGTCGATGGTCTCAATGCGGAAACGTCCGTAGTCGTGGATGATGTTGTCGAGTGCCTGTCGTGCGTTGTTCTCGATTACATCGGGGGTGAGCTGGAAATCGTTGACGAGTTTTTCCAAGTAGGGCTTTGCCGAGGCTTCGCCACGACTCAATTCGTGCAGCTTGCCCATGATGCGTTCCTTCATTTCGGTGGTGGCCTTGTTGGTGAACGTAACGGCCAATATGTTCTTGTACGAACGTGGATTGCGTATCAGCAGGGCAATGTATTCGATTGCCAATGTGAAGGTCTTCCCCGACCCGGCGGATGCCTTATATACTTTTATTTTGCTCATTTCAAATACAAAAGTAATCAAATCTGAAGAAAGAGCAATAAAAAAACAATATCCTTGCCACGAAAAGGGAATTCTCCATATATTTGCAGCGTTTTAAAAACGTGATTACAAATGGACATTTACGATATTCGATTCTCTGACAAGAAAGGCTCGACCGACAAGGGTTTCAACATACGCGATAAGGAAAAGGCCATCCGTATGGCACAAGACATACTGGATGGCCGAAAAGGTCTTGCCAACGAGTTCGTTGGCGGTACTATTGCTGTTTATTGCAAGAACACGAAGGCTGTCATTTGGCAACAGCCGATACACTGACATCGCTGTTGCACCATGCCGAAGGCCATCCTCCGATGATGTGGCTCAGGAATGTGGTCTTGATGTTGTGCAGGCCTTTGGCAAGTGCCAGTGTGGTGTCGGTGTGTACGCCTTTCTTTGGCAGTCCTCGGTTGTCGATGACTTTCTTGCCGTCGATCCACACTTCCTCGTTGGTGGAACTGATGCGGTATATGCCATCCTCGGCAATGTCGATGTGGCCTTCAGCGGTGGCTCCAAAGTACTTTTCGTTGCGCATGGATCTGTTGTAGGGGTTCAGGCGGCTCATTTCCTTGAGGCTGCCGATGGTCTTCTCCTCAAACTGGGTTGCCTTGGCAAACTCGTCCATGTTGAGGTAATAGCCGTAGGCATATCTCATGGTGTATTCGCCGGCCTTTGCGCCTTCGGGTGCGGTGGCCGGAGCGTAGTCTTGCTTTTCCACGGTGATGGTGCGGACAGTACTCATCTTGCCCGAGGGGAGCACACTGGCAATCTTCAGCGTGGTGTTCTCCTTGAAGGTAAGGGGCTTGGTGTATGCCGTCGAGGTGGGAGTGGGCTCGCTGCCGTCGGTGGTATAGACCATGGCTATGGGGCGTGTGGTGGTAAACTCAAGTCGTGCGGAGTCGGTGAAGGCAATGTGGTTGCACGAGCCACCCGGCTGCTCCGGCAGGGGGATGTGGTAGTTGATGCCATGTCCGTCGAGACGCACGTAGGCGTTGTTGATGCGGCGTTCGAAATCGGCGTAGTCCTTGCGGGCAAGTGGCGACCAGGCTATTTCCGAGAGGGCGAGCAGTCGGGGGTACATGAGGTATTCGCGATATGCGTCGGTGTAGATGTACTCGGCCCAGATGTTGCATTGCACGCCTTTCACGAACTTGTCGTATCCACCTTCGGTGAGCACGGCCGGCACGGGGTCGTAGTCATACACTTTCTTCAGGTCGGAGTAGCCGCCGATGGCCAGTGGCTCCACCTTGGGGTCGCCTTGGTAGTAGTCCAGGTACAAGCCGTTGCGGCTTGAGGTGATGACCACGTCGTGCTTCATCGAAGCTGCCGTGATGCCTCCTTGCTCTCCACGCCACGACATCACTGCCGCACCTTCGGACAGGCCGCCTTCGAGTATCTCGTCCCAACCGATGATTTTCTTTCCTAACTTGTTGAGCATTTTCTCCACGCGTCCGATGACGTAGCTCTGCAGACGCTCTTCGGCGGTGTGCTCCTTGGTGGCCTTCAGGCCTTCCTTGCGGATGCGTTCCTGACACAGCGGACATTCCTTCCAGCGGTCTTTCGGACATTCGTCGCCGCCAATGTGGAAGTATTCGCCGGGGAAGAGTGGTGCTATTTCGGCGAAGATGTCCTCCAACATGGTGAACATGTCTTCCTTGCCTGGACACATCACCCAGTCTTCGATGGCCCACACGATGCGTGGCGACAGCGTGTCGCCCTTGCAGGCCAGGTTGGGGTAGGCGGCGATGGCTGCCATTTCGTGGCCGGGGACTTCTATTTCAGGAACGATGGTGATGAATCGTTCGGCTGCGTAGGCCACGATGTCCTTCACTTGTTCCTGGGTGTAGAAACCTCCGTAGCGTGTGCCTTCACCCTCGGTGCGGTAGGCACCCACTTCGGTGAGGCGTGGGTATTTTTTCACTTCGATGCGCCAGCCTTGGTCCTCGGTGAGGTGCCAGTGCATGGTGTTGATCTTGAACGAGGCGAGCACGTCGATTTGCTTCTTCACGCTCTCCACGCTTTGGAAGTGCCGTCCGGCATCGGCCATGAAGCCACGCCAGTGGAAACGTGGGGCATCCTTCACCGACACGCAGGGTGCTGTCCAATCCACGGTGTTGACCACCGTCGCGCTTTCCACTTCGGCGGGGAGCAGTTGCAGGAAGGTCTGCATACCGTAAAACAATCCCGAGGCTGTCGATGCCTGGATGCCGACCGCATCGGGAGTCACATCGAGCGTGTATGCCTCCGGCTCCATGCCCTCGACCAGGGTGAGGCTGATGGCATTGTCGGCTCCGTCGGCCAGTCGCAGGTCGTAGCCGGTCGAGGCTTTCAGCTTTTCGGCGAAAAACCTGGCCACCTTTTGCGCTTGTTCGTCGTTGGCTGTGAAATGGGTTGATTTCTTCAGCGTGAACGAGCCTTCCTGCTTGGTCAGCTCCACTGGAGTAGGAATGATGTTGATGCCCTGGTTGTACTCCTTCACTTCCTTCGGGCCGCTACAGCCGGCAAGCAGCATGGCCGCAGCAATAATGGAAAACAGTTTTTTCATGTAATTATTAATGTGTTTGTGTAAAAATATGGCGCAAAAGTAATCATATTTTGTGAATACTGGCTCAGCTTGTCCCTTTTGTTTGTATATTTGTGTGCTTTTCCGTTTCATTTTAAAACATATTGGGTATGCTGAAAAAATCAATTGTCGTTGTGGCTCTTCTTGTTGTTGTCGCACAAGGTGCTTTGGCGCAGCCAAAAGTCGTCTCTCCCTTGCAGTTCGGACTCGACGAGGCCACGACCGGCGAGGAACGGTTCGAGGTGCTGATGCGGACCCACGAGGCTGCCGTGCGCGAGCGGATGGGAGTGAGCTATGAGGGTATCTCGTCGATCTACATCGACGTGCCTGCCGATGCCAAGAGCATTCCGCTTACCGACTTCACCGATTTTGCAGGTGTCGCTCTGCACGTGAGAAACACGCAGGCGAACCTGACCTTGTTTCGCCTGACGCAGGCGGCCACCGACATGACCATCACCGGACGGGAGATCGATGGCGGCCATCTGGGCCGACACAAGGAACTGGCCGATGGGTTGTATCTGGTCGATGTCGCCGACGAGACGCTTTGGGTGGAGAACCGCGACGGGTTCACCTATGGGGCCATCCGTCACGACATGTTGGTGGTGAGCGACGGCAAGGCACTCAACCGGCCCGTGGCGAGCTATTCCACCCCGGCAAGCAAGCCGAAAGCTGCCTATTGCGCCGTGACACCCCACGAAAAGGTGTTCCGCAACCTCACCTTCCTTCGCGACGCGGCTTCCACGAAGAAAACCTATCTGGTGGGCATCGACCACCAATACAACGTGTGTCTCTCGAACATCGTGGTGAATACGCCTGCCGACGACGAACTGTATGGCGATGCATGCATCCAGCTGAACTATTGCGCCAAGGTGCTGCTCGACCGTATCTCGGTGAACGGCACTTATTCGCAAAAAGGGCAATATGGCTATGGCATCAATCTGAACACCATCTACGACCTGACCGTGAGCCGCATGTATGCCCGGGCGAAGTGGGGCGTGTTTGGCACCAATAATCTCAATAAGGTGTTGCTGACCGACTGCGACATCAACCGTTTCGACATCCATTGCTACGGTCGCGACGTGGCTTCCGAGCGTTGCCACTTCAGCCTGTTGTACAACCAGTTCTCGTCGGTGTTCGGGACGGTTTCATTCACCGACTGCACGTTCACCGATTTCCGCCCGGTGTTGTTCGAGTATTCCTACAACGCCTACACCCGTTTCAAGCTTTCGTTTGTCAATTGCCGGTTCAATGTCACCCATAGTCAGAATTACATCATCTACGGGGGCGATGCGTTGCGCCACGAGGTGAGGAACTCACGGCCTGAGTTGAGCCGGAAGTTCCTGCCCGACATCAGCTTCCGCAACTTTGTGGTGAATGTGCCCGAAGGGGTGGATGAGGTGTTGGTGTATAAGTTCCATCAACCGGCGGCCGAGACCATTCCTGTAGATGTGAGTGGTATTCGTGTCGTGAGCAATCACGAGGTGAGGATACGCCCTTCCAACTGATGGGGGAGGGTATGGGCGAGGAATCCATGCGAATCCGCCATTTCGTCACGAAAACCGTGCAATTGGTGTAAAAATCGTCGGAGAATTTGGAATTCGTCTTTCGATGGAATACCTTTGCGGAAGTAAGGAAACACAACAGTAAGACGACATGAACGGGAACCGATATCGGCCGTTGCCCCACGGCCACAGACTTCAGGGGAAGGAACAGGAGTACGTCATAGACCGCGCGTTGGGTCAGGGCAGCTTCGGCATCACCTACCTGGCCATGACCAGGGTCCGGCTGTCCGGCCAGCTTGGCAACATTGCGACCGAGGCGAAAGTGGCCATCAAGGAGTTCTTCATGCGCGACCTCAACAGCCGCGAGGAGGGGAGCTGCAGCCTCCGGGAGAGCACGGGCAACAGCCTCGTGACGAGGTACCGCCGCGCGTTCATGCGCGAGGCGCATAACCTGTCGCGCATGCGCCATGCCGGCATCGTGAGTGTGCTGGAGGTGTTGGAGGCGAACAACACGGCGTACATCGTGATGGAGTACATCGAGGGCAGCACGCTCGACGCATACATCCGGCATCGCGGCCGCCTGCCTGAGGTAGAGGCGTTGGGCATCTTCCGCGCCATCTGCGACTCGATGTGCTACATGCACTCCCAGCGCATGCTTCACCTTGACATGAAGCCCAAGAACGTGATGCGCGACGCTGCCGGCGGCATGTACGTGATCGACTTCGGCCTGTCGAAGCAGTACACCGCGCAAGGCGAGCCGGAGAGCAGCACGAGCATCGGCCTCGGCACGCCGGGCTACGCCCCGATCGAGCAGGGTAAGCGTCAGGACGACGGTAAGTTCCACGCCACGCTCGACGTGTATGCCCTTGGCGCGACGTTGCTGAAGATGCTGACCGGCCAGACCCCACCCGAGGCGAGCGAGGTGTCAGACGATGTGTTGGAGAATCCCCCGTCGGGCAGTTTGCTTCGCGGCATGTTGGAGAAGTGCGGAGTGAGCCGGAAGACCATCGCCGTGCTATTGAAGGCGATGCATCCCTCGCGCAAGCAGCGCTACCAGAGCGTGCCGGAGCTGATGGGGGCGTTCGGCTGGCAGGCTAAGGCGTATGGTAAGGATATAATCGTCAAGGTCGCAACCGAGGAAACGTGCTTTGTGGATGGTTCCACTCTGAAATTGAACGGTCACGAGTGGGTGGATTTGGGATTGAGCGTGAAGTGGGCGACGTGCAACGTGGGCGCGAGCAGCCCGGACGATTACGGATGGTACTTTGCCTGGGGCGAGACAAGTCCCAAGGGCGAATACAGCTGGGAAACTCTCAAGTACAGGGTCAGTGGAGATTCGTATGACAATGTGAAATTCTCGAAATATGTGGTGACTGGCAAGTATGGCACGGTTGACAACCGCACCCGTTTGGAATTGTCGGACGACGCTGCCCGCCAGCAGTGGGGTGGCGGCTGGCGCATGCCGACGGAGGCGGAATTCGAGGAGCTGGTGGACAAGTGTAAGTGGAGTTGGACCACGGAGGGCGGTCACAAGGGCTACAGGGTGACGGGTCCGAACGGACGCAGCATCTTCCTACCTGCCGCAGGCTATCGCTACGGTTCTTCGCTCTTCTTCGTGGGTGAGAACGGCTACTACTGGTCGTCTTCGCTCAATACGTCTTACTCCACCAACGCGTACTACCTGTACTTCTATTTCGGCAACCACATCGTGATCAACATCCACCGCAGCAGCGGTCGAAGTGTTCGCCCAGTGACAGAATAACCCCCGAGATTCAATTCATTCGATTCATTTAATTTATTCAAAAATAGATCGACCCGCGAAGCGGGTCGAAAAATTTCAGAGAAAGCTTGCCACTTTGTGGCCGATTCTCCTTACGACTTGCAAGGTGGCATTGGCGTGTTTAGCGGCTACATTGGCGTGACTCTTGGCAGATGGCGCATGGATATGGTCTTTTCTTGCTTGCGACAACCTGATGTCACGTCCTCGACAACCATAGTTTCCGCTCTCGAAATCTATAATCGCCGCCGCCGATTGTATAACCGCCGCCGATTATACTTTACATGTAGGCATCGACAGGTTTGTCGGCTCCTGTGTACAGCTTTTACTATCCTCACGAACAATCTGTTTCCTCCGTTTTCATGTCGGCATGCAAAGGAGGATTTAGAGCTTAGAGTAAATGGTAAAGTTGACAAACAGGCTGAATCGGGCAATGGATTGGACGCTGACGCGAACAACCCTGATTTTCGGGTGGAAGTGCGTGAAGGCAAACAGATAGCAGATGAGGAACTGGATTCGTGGTTGCTCCTTGAGCCCTTCCCAGGTGCTGTGTAGCCCCTTGAAACAATAGCGACAAAAAAAGCCGCAGCAAGTACAAGAACCTGCTGCGGCCATTCATGGGTTGGTGATGATTACTTTGTGATGACGCGAGCCATTTCGCAAACCTTGTTGCTATAGCCCCATTCGTTGTCGTACCAAGCACAAACCTTCACGAAGGTGGGATCCAACTGAATACCAGCCTTAACGTCGAAGATGGATGTGCGGGCATCGTTGCGGAAGTCGGTGGATACAACGGCTTCGTCGGTGTAACCCAGAACACCCTTCAACTCGCCTTCGGAAGCTTCCTTCATGGCAGCGCAGATTTCATCGTAGGTTGCGGGCTTTGCCAATTCGCAAGTCAGGTCAACGAACGAAACGTCAGAGGTAGGAACGCGCAGCGACATGCCGGTGAGCTTGCCATTCAGCACGGGGAGAACCTTGCCCACTGCCTTGGCAGCGCCTGTGGAAGAAGGAATGATGTTCTCCAGAATGCCACGGCCACCGCGCCAGTCTTTCTTCGAAGGACCGTCAACCGTCTTCTGAGTAGCGGTTGCAGCGTGAACGGTTGTCATCAAGCCGCGAACGATACCAAACTTGTCGTTCAACACCTTGGAGATAGGAGCCAGACAGTTGGTGGTGCAGGATGCGTTGGAGATGATGGCCTGGCCTGCGTATGTCTCGTGGTTCACACCATAAACGAACATCGGAGTGGCATCCTTCGAAGGAGCCGACATGATGACCTTCTTGGCACCAGCCTTGATATGTGCTTCGGCAAGTTCGGCGGTCAGGAAGAAACCGGTCGATTCAACGACAACATCGACACCCAGGGCACCCCAAGTGATGTTTGCAGGATCCTTCTCTGCAAAGACCTGAATCTTGTTGCCGTCAACAATCATGTAGTTGCCTTCGACCTTGATGTCGTGATTGAACTGACCATGAACAGAATCGTACTTCAGCATGTAAGCCAAGTAGTCGGGATCCAGAAGGTCGTTGATACCTACAACCTGAATGTCGTTGGAGAAGTTTTCAACTGCGGCACGGAACACCATACGGCCGATACGGCCGAAACCATTAATACCAAGTTTAATCATTTTGTTTTCTGATTTTAATTGTTTGTTTATAATAACTTGTTTTTCGTCCCTTCGATGCTTTCCAAATGGAATTGTCGCACTTTCTTCTGAAAAGCGGTGCAAAATTAAAAAATTGTTTTTATATTCGCACACAATTTCAATCGCAAAGATTCAAATAGATTTAAATTATTTGTTTACGAACATTTTTGTAATGTTGACATGACACAGAAAATCATCATTCTGGACTTCGGTTCCCAGACCACCCAACTCATCGGGCGGCGTTTGCGCGAACTGAATACTTATTGTGAAATAGTGCCTTACAACAAGTTCCCCCACGACGACCCGACGGTGATAGGCGTGATTCTGTCGGGCAGTCCGTTCTCGGTTTACGACGAAAAAGCCTTCAAGGTTGACCTCACCGGCATCAGAGGTCGCCTGCCCATCCTGGGCATCTGCTATGGAGCGCAGTTCCTGTCGTGGAGCAACGGGGGCAATGTGGAACCTGCCGGCACCCGCGAATACGGACGCGCCAACCTCGACTTTTTCGAGCACGACAATCCGCTGTTCAAGAATGTAGGCGAGCACACGCAGGTGTGGATGAGCCACGGCGACACCATTACCGCACTTCCGGCAAACGCCCGGACCATCGCCTCTACGGCCAAGGTAAGACATGCCGCCTACCAGTTCAACGACGAGGCCATCTGGGGGGTGCAATTCCATCCGGAGGTGTTCCACACGGTGGATGGCACACAGATATTGCGCAACTTCGTGGTGGACATTTGCGGCGGCAAGCAAGAATGGAGCGCCGCATCGTTCATCGACACGACGGTGGCCGAACTGAAAGCCCAACTGGGCAGCGACCGCGTCATTCTCGGCTTGAGTGGTGGCGTGGATTCGAGTGTGGCCGCCGTGTTGCTCAATCGCGCCATTGGAAAGAACCTCACCTGCATCTTCGTGGATCACGGCCTGCTCCGCAAGAATGAGTTCCAAAACGTAATGCACGACTACGAATGTCTGGGACTGAACGTGATAGGCGTTGACGCATCCGAGAAGTTCTTTGCCGACCTGGCTGGAGTGACCGAACCTGAGCGCAAGCGTAAAATCATAGGCCGCGACTTTGTGGAGGTGTTCGACACGGAAGCCAAGAAAATAACCGACGCACGCTGGCTGGCACAAGGAACCATCTATCCCGACCGCATCGAGAGCCTCAACATTACGGGAAAGACCATCAAGAGCCACCACAACGTGGGAGGACTGCCCAAGGAAATGAACCTACAGCTTTGCGAGCCACTGAAATGGCTGTTCAAGGATGAGGTGCGCCGTGTAGGCCGCGAGCTGGGTATGCCCGAACACCTCATCACCCGCCACCCGTTCCCAGGTCCGGGATTGGCCGTGCGCATCCTGGGCGACATCACTCGCGAGAAAGTCCGGATTCTACAAAATGCCGACGACATCTTCATCCAGGGCCTGCGCGATTGGGTCGATACCGACGGTGAGACACTATATAATAAGGTGTGGCAGGCAGGTGTCATTCTTCTTCCCGTGCAAAGCGTAGGCGTCATGGGCGACGAACGCACCTACGAGCGTGCCGTGGCCCTGCGCGCTGTAACCAGCACCGATGCCATGACCGCCGACTGGGCACACCTGCCCTACGAATTCATGGCAAAAGTGTCGAACGACATTATCAATAAAGTGAAAGGGGTGAACCGCGTATGCTACGACATTTCGTCGAAGCCACCGGCAACCATCGAGTGGGAGTAACCCCCCATAATGTCTGAAAATCCGTTGTCACGCCAGCTCGAATGGACATGCCACAAGCCATTGGGCTGGCAGGCAACATGGCTTAAAGAAAAACATCAACCAACCATTTATCCTATTTATCATGAAAAGAAAACTCACAACCATTCTTGCCGTGCTTCTTCTGACCTCTCTGTTTGCATCGGCAGAACATGCTCCGCGTCACATCTTCCGGAATGCCTGGGAGAAAATCGACACATCCACCCTATTCAACGGCAAATGGTGTCCTTATCCCGATTATCAGGATCGTGCCGGATGGGACAAGTTCCTTGGTGATTTCAAGGAAGAGCTTATCAAGCGAGGCGAAAAGTACCTCGACTACCAATGGCAGGTCATCAAGGCCACCGACTATCTGGCCTTCGAACGCACAGGCGACCGCTCCGCCATGGAACGACCCAACGGAGCCAACAACAGCGCCCTGTGCAACCTGACGCTTGCCGAACTGGCCGAAGGCAAGGGACGTTTCATGGATCAAATCATCAATGGGGTATGGTTCCAATCCGAACGTACCACCTGGATTTATTCCGCCCACCAATACCGGCAAGCCACAGGCCGTGCCCTGCCCGACTATCGCGACGTGTTCATCGACCTCGCTACCCAAACCACTGGCCTGCAAGTGGCTGCAAGCTTGTATTTCTTCGAGAAGGAGTGGGACAAGGTGGATCCAAGCATCGCGACAACTGTACGCCATGCACTGAAGGAGCAAGTGTTCGACCCCTATATGGATGCCAGCAAATGGAAGTCGCAAAGTTGGCTTGGCTTCATGAAGCAGGGTGAACAGACTCCATACTTTTGGGAGAACTGGGATCCGCGAAACAACTGGAACATCTGGTGCAACGTGAATGTCGCCCGCATCTTTGCCTTTGCACAGCCCGACCGAAAGACCCTGATTGACGGACTGCAGCAGGCTGTGGTGTCGGCCGACAACTACTTAGACTTCGTCGATATGGACGGAGGATGCGACGAAGGACCTGCCTACTGGGCACATGCCACTGGCTGCCTCTATGAGTTCATCCATTTCATGAACGACATTACGGGCGACAAGTTCGGTTGTCAGGACGATGCGCAGTATCTGGCACGCACCCACTACCTCTCAAGGGCAAACCTTTCCAATGGATGGTCGGTGAACTTCTCCGACGGTTCGGCACGCAGCGTGGGCAACATACTGTATCCATACTGGATGGGAAAACTGAGCAATGATAAGGAAATGCTCGACTATGCCTTCTACCTCGCAGCCGAAAAAGGGCGCGACAACCTGTTGTCGGAGGGTGGACACATCGTCGGCATCCTTGAGGCCGTCAGATACAACGACCAGTTCGTGGCCGACATGAAAGCCGCGCTCGAAAAGGCGGGCGGCGACGTGGAGAAGCTCAAGGCAATGTGTCGCGCCGACATTCCTGCCGGCACATGGTACCCAGGCACTCAGCACTTCATTTTCAAATCGAAGTCGGGAGTGCAGTATGCCACCAAGGGCGGACACAACGAGGAAAGCCATAACCACAACGACGTGGGTTCCTTCATGCTTTTCGACAACGGTATGCCTATTCTCGTGGATGTGGGTCCGACCACCTACATGCGGCAGACCTTCAACAAGAAAGAACGCTACACCATCTGGTCGATGCGCAGCGAATGGCATAACCTGCCCATCGTCAATGGTCGTCCCCAACACCACGGTCGGGAGTACGCCGCCGCCTGGTCGAAGGCCGATGCCAAGAAGGGCACCTTCGCTGTGGAAATGGCCGGCGCATACGAAAAGGAAGCCGGATGCAAGAGCCTCGTGAGAAGTTGCAAGCTCGAAGGAAACACGTTCACGATCATCGACAAGTTCGCGCTCGACAAACGCCTTGCCGCCGACGAGGAACACTTCATGGTTCGTGGCGAGGTGGAGGATCTGGGAGCCGGACAGCTGAGAATAAGGTACTCGAATTACGATTCCTCGAAATTCGGCACGGCAATCCTCACCTACCCCAAAACCCTTACCGCCACCATTGAGACGAAAGTGCTCGACGATGTCCGCCACAGCAGTATATGGGGTAAGGACTTGAAGCGAATCGTGCTCAAGAGTGCCGACAACGCACCTTCGACGGGAACATACAAGATACAAATAAGGATTCTGAACTAAATCAAGTCGTACATGAAAACAATGAAGAGAATATTCGTTTTGGCTCTCCTCGTGGTGGGCATGGGCAAGGCGATGGCAGGAAACTACATACCCACAGCGGAGAACCTGGAATCGCGCAAGCAGTTCAGCGACTGTCGTTTCGGCATCTTCCTGCATTGGGGCATCTATAGCATGTTCGCGCAGGGCGAATGGTATCTGCAAAGTGGGCCGAAACAATATGAATACGCCAAGGCGGCGGATGCCTTCTACCCCCATCGCTTCAATGCACTTTCGTGGGTGCGTGCCATCAAGGATGCAGGAGCCAAGTACATCTGCATCACAAGTCGCCACCACGATGGTTTCTCCATGTGGGGAACCAAACAGTCGCCTTACAACATTGTTGATGCCACACCCTTCGGACGCGATGTGCTGAAGGAACTGGCAGAGGCTTGCCAGCAGGAGGGTATCCGACTGCATTTCTATTACTCCCATCTGGATTGGGGACGCGACGACTATCCCATGGGGCGTACTGGCCATGAGGTGGGGAAGGACAGCACGAAGGCCGACTTCCAGCACTATTTCAAGTTCATGAATGCCCAGCTCACTGAGTTGCTGACGAACTATGGCCCTATCGGTGGCATTTGGTTCGATGGTGTATGGGATCACGACAACGACGCCACTCCTTTCGACTGGCAATTGGAGGAACAATATGCGTTGATACACAAATTGCAACCTGCTTGTCTGGTGGGTAACAACCACCATAAAGCCGTTGTGTCTGGCGAGGATTTCCAAATGTTCGAGAGGGATCTCCCTGGCGACAACACCGCAGGTTGGAACAAATCGGAAATCAGTGCGCTACCACTGGAAACATGTGAGACGATGAATGGGATATGGGGATACAAGATTACCGACCAGAACTACAAATCCACGCAGGACATCATCCGTATGTTGGTCAATGCGTCGGGCAGGGATGCCAACCTGCTGATGAACCTTGGGCCGCAGCCCAACGGCGAGTTGCCAGCATTGGGATTGCAACGCCTTCACGAGGTGGGCCAGTGGATGAAGAAATACGGCGATACCATCTATGGCACACGGGGCGGCGACTTGAAACCACAGGAATGGGGTGTCACCACGCGCAAGGGCAACCAACTCTACGTCCACGTGCTCAACCAACCAGGCACAACTCTCAGCTTCCCACTGAAATGTAAGGTCAAGGCAGCCAAGCTCTTCATCGACGGCACGTCCGTACCCTTCAAACAGAAGAACGGCACGCTCACCCTCACCTTGCCCGAAAAGGTGGAGGAGGTGGATTACGTGATTGCCTTGACAACAAAAGAGTAGGTGCAAACATTCGTTCGGACAATGCTCAGGTAAATGTCTTCCCCAACCCTCTTGTCCTGAACTTAGTTTACCCTGAGCGGAGTTCTTCCTGAGTTCCGATAAGCCCAGCTTCCGCGAAGTCGAAGGGAAGGAAACATCTTGTTGTGCAGACAACAACTTGCGTTCGTGCCCTCGAAAGCTATAAACGCCGCCGTCGTTTATACTTTTCGTGCAGGCAACGGCAAGATTACAGTCGCATGTGCACAACTTTGACAGCCGAGGAACTCAGGAAATGAAAATAAACAGCAACGAGCAAGGCGGCATCATTAGCGATACCCAATGATGCCGCCTTGATTGTTGTCTTTAATCTTGTGTCATATTTTGGGCGGTTGCCATATATTGATTAGTTGCCAAAACAAACAATAGTTAATCTTTGTTAAACGACAAACATTTTGAAAAAGATACGAATCAAAACAAAAGAAAAGATGTAATTTTGCGAAAAATTGTGTAGATATAGAAACGAGTTATTTAAATCGAAATATGAAAAAAGAATACGAAAAGCCGGATATGGTTGTCTATGAGACAGAATTGGTCAAGCAACTTCTCACTTTCAGTGGCGATGATCTGGAGTATTATGACAGGGACACCGATGAGAGTGAGAACGAGTGGTTTTAAATAATGACACCTATAATAAAGAAGTTTGCTATGAAAAAGTTTTTCTATATGGCTGTGGCAACGGTAGCTTTCCTCTGTAGCTGCACAACCGACGACGACCCTGTAAAGAACACCCCGTTGGAGAGTCCAACGGAAACTCCAATAGTTCCCCCCACCGTATTCACAGCGTCAATAGACGAACCACCTTCCATCAATGAAGCCGATTCGAGGGTTGTGATAACCTTGGATGGATATGTGAAGTGGGAGGAAAACGACGAAATAAGCATCAATGGCAAGACATATACGGCTGCCGCGAGTGGTGTACAAGTGCCTTTTGTAGGAGAGGGAGCGACAATGGTCGATGGGAAATATCGCGTTTATTTCCCTGCGCACATATACAAGGATCCATATCACGCCATACTTCCTGCTGAATACAAATACACAAAAGAGCACTACGAAATGCCGATGTATGCCGAGAGCAACACCACAAGACTTTGCTTCAAGAATCTTTGCAGCATATTGACTGTCCAAGTGAGTTGGCGCGACATAGATGCCATAAGTTCCGTCACCTTGTTTTCAGACAAACAGATGAATGGTGAATTCACTGTGGATTTGGAGGATCCGAACAATGAATTCCTGAAATTCACGGAAGAACCCACTTGGGAAAACCAACACGTGACAATTCAATGCGATTCGCCGGAAGTATTGAACGAAGGCGAATCAAGAGTTTTCCACTTCACCATTCCTACGCAGGAAGATGCGACCTTGTGGGTAGTGGTGACAGGGCCGAATGCGACCAAGATCATGAAGACAAAAGAACATGCGGTAACCATAAGGCGTAGCAAGTATTACTCGTTCATGTTTGGAACAAAAAACTCACAAACCTCGTGCTTGCCAGGTGAGTTCTCTGTATCGCCGACCAAGAAGGTGCATTTTTCAAAAAGCAATCTCTATTGGAACGGTACACCTACCGATTATAAACGATACCATTTTGAAAACAATCCAACAAACCATCCAACTTCTCGATACTACAATTATTTGGGTAATTTCTATTGGTCATCGAATATCGATTTGGCATGTTCGCCTAATGGCTATTATGATATTAGTGCTACGACTGACGATAAGTTGTTCTGCGATGAAGAGCATAAGATGACGGTGGACGAGGAGGCCGGCTACTATGCTTTGTCGAGTGAGGAGTGGGAGTACGTGACAAAGAGAAAGACGGATGCTTCCCAAACCGCCAACCCCATGTGTAAGCTTGGAGTGAAAGTTGGCAACCAAGAAAATTGTATGGTCATCGCGCCCGATGGTTTTGTGGGCGAACTAAAAGCAGAATACACTTTGGATGAGGCAAACGCCCTCTCATTGGCTTGTCTGCCGCCGACATACATACACGACGGTGCTGGTGGTGGAGAGAGAGGAAGAGATTTTTACGAAGGATTCTATTGGACTGCCGATTGTGATGGCACTCAGGCCACTGAAGCCAAAAGTTGCTATTTTAATATTTGGGAGGCAAAAACCAACCAATATCCACGTAGATTTGGCTTGGCTCTACGTCTTGTGAAATGAGTTTCAGTAGCCGGCCTTTTCAGGATTAAGAAGCTGTTTTGCAATATTCGATTAAAAAATTTCATGAGAGATTAATTGGAACATTTCAAAATAGTTTCTAACGTCAGGACGCGAGATAATACGTTA
>JAUNNV010000149.1 GCA_030531335.1 Bacteroidales bacterium | reverse complement strand
AGATACTGCCTCCGATGTCCAGATTTGGTGGAGGTGGCAACAGAACCAACAAGAAGAAGTCTGTCATAGAGAAGCTAACGACATTCTTTGAAAAGTATATCGGATTGTAAACATACATGTGTAACAAAAACAAACAACATGAAACATTTATTATTTTATGCCATGCTTGCGTGCTGCTGTGCGGCCCAGGCACAACCCCGCATACTGGCCCACAGGGGCGGACGTGCGGAACAGGAAGAAAACACCTTGTCGGCCTTCAAGGCTACCTACGATGCCGGTTGCCACGGATTTGAGACCGACATCCACATCACTGCCGACGGCGACTACGTGGTGATGCACGACTTCACGCTTTCGCGCATGACCAATGGCGAGGGAAACATCGAGGAATGCAAGGCCGACTACATTCGGACACTTACCACGAAAAAAGGGCAGAAGGTGCTCTTCCTCGACGAACTTGTAGGCTTCTTCAAGACATGCTCGTCGCTCTACGTGGAATTTGAGATGAAAACCAATCCAGAGGTCTATCCCGAGGCATTGCTCCACAAGTATTGCGACGACATCTATGCCAAAATCATGGGCAACAAGCCGAAGGATGCCCTGTACGTGTTCTCATCGTTCGACACACGTCCCCTACTCTACCTGCAGAGCCGCTATCCCGACGCCGAGCTGATGCTCATTACAGGCAAACCTTGTTCGCGCGAGACGGTGGACTTGTGTGTGGCCTTGGGCCTGCACCGCTTGGCCGCCACCATCCACAACACTTCGCGCGACGCGGTGAAATACGCCCACGAGAAAGGTCTGAAAGTGAATCTGTGGCCTGGCGGCACCACCGCCGACACCCACTTGGCTGCCTTGTTGGGTGCCGACTATCTTTGCACCGACATTCCGCAGCAGGTGATGAAATACATCGACGAAAACCAACTCGACATCCAGTCAAAATGAAATCAGAAAACAATTCCATTATGAAAAAACCCATCCTATTGCTTGCCGTCGCCATCGGCCTGATGGGCTGTGGCGGCAACAATGCGCTATCGTCGGGCGACGAGGCGAAGGCATCGCTTGCCAGCGACGCGCGGCACGATGTGCATATCCGGGTGCGCAAGGCTTGGGACGCGAACAAGCATTGCGCGTTCACCTCCATCATCAAGTTCAACGGGAGATATTATCTGTCGTTCCGCGAGGCCGACAGCCACATCTTCGACGATGACGGCATCGCACGCGGCGGCACACGCATCCTTGTGTCGGACGATGGCGACAACTGGACATCGGTGGCACACCTGCTGAAAGATGGCTACGACCTGCGCGACCCGAAACTCTCCATCACCCCCGACGGACGGTTGATGGTCATCATCGGAGGTTCCATCTACAACCCTGCGACAAAGCATCTCGACGGATGCAAGCCCCAAGTGTCGTTCAGCTCGGACGGTGTGAACTTCACCGACCCACAGCCTGTTGAAATCAACTCCAAGACAGCCAACGGCAAAGACTGGATATGGCGTGTCGATTGGCTCGACGGAGTGGGTTATGGCGTGTGCTATTCGGTGGTCGATGGCGACCCACGCGCGCGCATCAGCTTGCTGAAGACCACCGACGGCATACACTACTCCGATGTGGCGAATTTCAATCTTCCCGACTTCCCCAACGAGGCCACCGTGCGCTTCCTGCCCGACAAGCGGATGCTGATGATGGTGCGCGAGGATGCCAACCACCCCATCGAAGGCTACTGGGGCATCAGCAATCCACCCTACACCGATTGGGAGTTCAAGAAACTGGGCTTCCAAGTGGGTGGCCCCGACTTCATTGTGACGGACGACAACACAGTAATTGCCGGCACACGTTCGTACTTCGTTCCAGGCTCTCACAAGACTGTCCTGATGAAGGGAACCATCGATGGGAAGTTTCAGGAAGTATGCTTCCTGCCATCGTCGGGCGACACCAGCTATCCGGGATTCCTTGTGGAGGGCGATGAGCTGTGGGTTTCCTATTATTCCACCCATGCCACTCCCAAGGCAGCCGTATATGTGGCGAAAATGCCACTCTCAATGTTCAAGTGACACCTTACAATCATTAACCAATAACAATAAACCAATGAAACAATTTCGAATAGCGACGATGGCGTTGTTGCTGGCCCTTTCGTGTGGGCTATCGTTGGCGCAATCGTTCGACATGAAGGGGAAGAACCATCCCCGCCTGCTGCTGGGCAGTGGCGAGGAAGCGAAAATCAAGAAAAACCTACAGGTATCGGCCGAGTTGCATGTGGTCGATCGGAAAATCATGGAATTTGCCGATGAGGCGGTTGCCGAGGATCCACAACCTTACAAGAAGCAGGGCAAACGACTGCTCTACGTGTGCCAACGCTATCTGCGCAACTTCTATTCCTTGGGGTATGCCTACCGCATGACGCACGAGCGGAAATATGTCGATGCAGCCATCAAGCACCTCAAGTCGGCATGTACATTCCAGGACTGGAACTCGTCGCACTTCCTCGACGTAGGCGAAATGACCATGGCCGTGTCGATAGCCTACGACTGGTTTTACGACCAGCTGCCCACCGACGTGCGCAATCTGGCCGAACAGGCCATCGAACATAAAGGACTCGAAGAGGCACTCACAGGTAAGAACAAGGGATGGTACAAGAGTGGCAACAACTGGAACCAGGTGTGCAATGCAGGCATGGTGTTTGGTGCCATAGCCATCGGCGACAAGATTCCTGCCAAGGCACAACAAATCATCGACAACTATTACCAAAGCATAGCCCTGCCGCTGAAACAGTATGAACCCGACGGTGCTTATCCCGAAGGATTCCTCTACTGGGAATATGGCACAGGATTCAACGTGATGCTCAACTGTGCCCTTGAGAACATCGGGCTCACTCCTCGTGGCAACGAAGGGGCTTTCCTGAAATCGGCCCAGTTCTATTTCCACATGGCGGCTCCCTCCGGCATGGCCTACAACTATTCCGACGGCGGTTCGCAACACCAACTGTCCATGCCGCTCGATGTGTCCATGTTTTATTTCGCAGCCAAGCAAGGCGACACGTCGCTCCTATGGAATGAAATGCAACACATTCGTCCGTCGCTTGCCGAGAAGGACATATCCACCAAGAACATGTTCTGCCGCCTGTTGCCCGCCATCTTAATCTACACCAAAAACCTCGACATGGCATCGGTGCCTGTACCTACACAGAAAACGTGGTCGGGCGACGGCACTACACCGGTTTATGTCACCCGCTCGGCATGGGGCGACCCAAACGCGGCCTTCTTAGGTGTGAAAGGCGGTTCGGCCAGCACAAGCCATGCCCACATGGACATGGGTAGTTTTGTTTACGAAGTGAACGGCGTGCGTTGGGCCATCGACCCTGGCAACGACGAATATTTTGTCATCGAGAACGCAGGCATCGACCTTTGGAACGGTGCGCAGGATTCCGAGCGATGGAAACTGTTGCGCTACGGTAGCAAATGTCACAACATGTTGACCCTGAACGGTGCCGACATCAAGGTGTCGGGCAAGGCGGAGATAACCCGACGCATCGATGAGCCCAACCGCCGAGGCGCGGTGCTCGACCTCACTTCGGGTTACGACAATGTGAAGTCGGTGGCACGCACGATTTGTTTGGTCAACGAGTCGGGCCTTCAGATTGACGACAGGCTGCTTGCCACAGCCGACACTCCACTGAAATGGACCATGATGACCGAGAAGGCCACCAGTGCCCAAATTGTGGGCAAGGACAAGATACTGCTTACCAACCAAGGACGCAAGGTGGAACTCACCGTCAGTGCCTCGGTGCCCTTCACACTCGACAGTTGGACGGTGAAAGCCACGACACCTTACGAAGACCTCGATGCGCGTGCAGTGGGATTCAACGCACAGGCCGAAGCAGGACGCGAAGTGACCTTCACCGTGAGGCTCAGCCCCGTGAAGTAGCGTCCTCGCTTCAGGAAATTATATCTCCGTAGGCAAAAGGAAACAGAGACCAAAGGCGATTCTTGCCGAAATCGTGCCTTTACGGCAAGGCCGCACCCGAGAGGATGCGGCCTTGCTTTTACATTTTTTGAGGCGTATAGATCAAATTCCACGTAGTTCTCTCAAGAACAATCGCCACCTGTGCCTCAACGGCACCGATGGAGGCCTTGCCCCATTCCAATTCCATGGAGTGAGGGGCATCCCCACACACTTGTCCTGAGCTTAGTTCGTCCAGAGCCTGTCGAGGGGAAGAAGTTGTCTTGAGCTTATCGAAGGAAAGTTCTTGTTTTGCCAGCGACAACTTGAAGTAGTGCCCACAAAAACTATAACCGACGTCGGCGTTTATAGTTTTCGAGGAAGCAACGACAGAATTTCGGCCGCTGGCACACAACTTTTACCGCCGGGGAATCCGAGAAAGGGGACTATACGGCAACAGGCTTGAGCGTCACTGCTTCATGGCATCGTCCAACCGTTGCTGACGGTCGGCACTCCAATAGTTGCAGTCGAGCTCAAAAAAAGTGGATGTGTAAGCCATGGTGAGAGGTGTCTTGACAATCACCACATTAAACAGTTTTCCAGCCTCGTCCAAACGAGCAATGAGTTGCTCGTGAGGAATGGGCACTACCTCGTTGCCGTAAATCTGAGCCGCCTTCTCTCGAAATGCGGTCACGCCAGGCATGTCGGCCTCGGGTATCAAGCCCAGTTCCTTGTCGCAATAGGTGTGGGCGAACACGTGCGGAGCCGCGTCGATCATCTGCTTCACCTGCTTCAACACCTGCTCGTAGGGCTCGTCGGCATACAGGGTAGTGATGCCCGAACCCGACTGCAAGGGGTAGGCCATATCGGTGATTACAATCCAGTTGCGATGTCCCAAATAAGGGAGTTTGGCCGTCAGTTCCGCTTTCCAGTCGGTGGCCTGTGAGAGGTTTGTTTGTGTATCCATTTTACAAGAAACGATAAAAAAAACAATAATGACAAATGTAATTCTTTTCATGGCAACCCTATATCATTTACTATTT
>JAUNNV010000025.1 GCA_030531335.1 Bacteroidales bacterium | reverse complement strand
GGAGAAATATATACTGAACCTTATCGACACACCGGGACACGTTGATTTCTCGTATGAGGTGTCGCGAAGCATTGCCGCCTGCGAGGGAGCCTTACTGGTGGTTGACGCGTCGCAAGGCGTACAAGCGCAAACCATATCCAACCTTTATATGGCCATTGAACACAATCTCGAAATAATACCCGTGCTCAACAAGTGCGACATGGACAGTGCCATGCCCGACGAGGTGGAAGACGAAGTGGTGGAACTGTTGGGATGCCGGCGCGAGGAAATCATCCGTGCATCGGGCAAGACGGGCATGGGTGTCGAGGAAATCCTCAATGCCGTCATTGAGCGTATTCCACACCCTGTGGGCAATGAAGACGCGCCACTACAGGCATTGATTTTCGATTCGGTGTTCAATTCCTTCCGTGGCATCATTGCTTACTTCAAGGTGGTGAATGGTGTGATACATAGCGGCGACAAGGTGAAGTTCTTCAACACGGGCAAGGAGTACGAGGCCGATGAGGTGGGTGTGCTGAAAATGGAAATGTTGCCACGCAAGGAATTGCGGACAGGCGATGTGGGCTACATCATTAGTGGCATCAAGACCAGCACCGAGGTGAAGGTGGGCGACACGATAACGCATGTGGAACAGCCCTGCAAGGCCGCCATCGATGGCTTTGAGGAAGTAAAGCCGATGGTGTTTGCCGGCGTGTATCCCATCGAAGCCGAGGATTACGAAAATCTCAGGGCCTCGCTTGAAAAGCTACAGCTCAACGATGCCTCACTCACTTTTGTCCCGGAGTCATCGGTCGCCTTGGGCTTTGGCTTCCGCTGCGGATTCTTGGGATTGCTCCACATGGAAATCATACAGGAGCGACTCGACCGTGAATTCGACATGGATGTGATTACCACCGTCCCCAACGTGTCTTACCAGATATACGACAAGCAAGGCATGATGAAGGAAGTGCACAATCCATCTGGAATGCCCGACCCCACGATGATCGACCACATTGAGGAACCATACATAAGGGCAAGCGTCATCACGGCCACCACATACATTGGCCCCATCATGACGCTATGTCTGGGAAAACGGGGCGAATTGGTGAAACAAGACTATATTTCGGGCAATCGCGTCGAAATCTTCTACGACCTACCCTTGGGTGAAATTGTCATCGACTTCTACGACAAGCTGAAAAGCATATCGAAAGGCTATGCCTCGTTCGACTACCACATGAACGGTTTTCGTCCCTCAAAACTTGTCAAGCTGGACATGTTGCTGAATGGAGAGCCTGTCGATGCACTCAGCACCCTTACCCACGTCGATAATGCCGAGACATTCGGACGGCGCATGTGCGAGAAACTCAAGGAACTGATTCCCCGACATCAGTTCGACATTGCCATCCAAGCAGCCATCGGAGGCAAGATCATTGCCCGCGAAACGGTGAAACAAGTGCGCAAGGATGTAACGGCCAAGTGTTATGGCGGTGATGTCAGTCGGAAGCGAAAGTTGCTCGAAAAGCAAAAGCGTGGTAAGAAACGCATGAAACAGATTGGCAACGTGGAGGTGCCGCAAAAGGCGTTCCTCGCCGTGCTGAAATTAGACTGATGGGAATGACCGATGTAATTACACATACAGGCATCGTAGAGCGCGTCGCGACCAACCTCGTGCAGGTACGGATTGTCCAGACATCGGCTTGTAGCGGATGCTCCATCAAGGCTCATTGCAGTGCATCCGAAACAAAGGAAAAGCTCATTGATGTCGTCACCCACGAATGGGAGCGTTACGCCATTGGGGAGGCGGTCAAGCTGCAAGGCACCGTCGGGATGGGTATGCGATCCATTTTGTGGGCTTTCAGCATTCCGTTTTGTGTCGTGGTGGGAGTGTTGTTTGTAGCAATGAAGCTTACTGCAAACGAAGTCCTTTCGGCCACCATTGCCATGTGTTCGCTGGTGCCCTACTATCTGTCGCTTTTTCTGAAACGCAACGAGCTTCGGAAGAAGTTCTCATTCACAATCGAAAAACTTACTAACAATTAAAAAAAAGATGTCATGAATGTAATTCTGATTGCAGTAATTTCATTAGGAGCCATAGGCCTTATCTCAGCGATAGTGCTCTATGTGTGCTCAAAGAAATTTGCTGTCCATGAGGATGCCCGTATTGCCCAAGTTGCGGCAGTGTTGCCGCAGGCCAACTGTGGAGGATGCGGCTACCCTGGTTGTGCCGGCTTTGCTGGAGCTTGTGTGAAGGCTGCCGACGCAGGTTCGCTCGAAGGGAAACTGTGTCCAGTGGGTGGTGCGTCTGTCATGGAGAAGGTGGCGGCAATTCTTGGAATGGAAGCTGTCGTTACGGAACCTAAGGTTGCCGTAGTAAGATGTAACGGTACGTGTGAGAACCGTCCTCGTACCAATGTGTACGATGGAGCGCGCACCTGTGCCATAGCCAATGCCACGGCCACGGGTGAGACCGGTTGCGCCTTTGGCTGCTTGGGGTGTGGCGACTGTGTGGCAGCATGTGGCTTTGATGCCATTCGCATGAATCCCGACATGGGGTTGCCAGAGGTCGATGAAGAGAAGTGTACAGCCTGTGGCGGCTGCGTGAAAGCATGTCCGCGCCACATCATCGAGCTACGTCCGAAGGGAAAGAAAGGCCGCCGCATGGTAGTGAGATGTGTCAACAAGGACAAGGGACCCATAGCCAACAAGGTGTGTGCCGTAAGTTGTATCGGTTGTGGAAAGTGTGTGAAAGTATGCGAATTTGAAGCCATCACCTTAGAGGCGAACTTGGCTTATATCGAACCGCAAAAGTGTCGCTTGTGTCGCAAGTGCGAAGATGCATGTCCCAAGAATGCTATCCAAGCCATGAACTTCCCTCCGAGAAAGCCTAAGGTGGAGGAGAGTTCAGAGCCTAAGGCTTAAAGTTTAGAGTTGAAGGGTATCATCAATCATCAAAAAATCAAAAATCCGAATATGAAGACATTTAAAATTGGTGGAGTCCATCCGGCAGAGAACAAGTTGTCGGCAGGAAAAGCCATCGTGACATTGGGTTTGCCCAAGCAAGCGGTATTTCCACTGTCGCAGCATATCGGTGCTCCGGCCACTGCCATTGTCAAGAAAGGCGATGTCGTGAAAGTCGGCACCAAAATAGCCGAGGCTGGTGGTTTTGTGTCAGCTCCAATCTTTTCATCGGTTTCTGGTAAAGTCAATAAAATCGACACCGTCATCGACGCTTCCAGCTATCGCAAGCCTGCCATCTACATCGACGTGGTGGGCGACGAATGGGAAGAAGGCATCGACCGCAGCCAAGACTTGGTGACGACATGCGACCTAACCCCAGAACAAATAGTTGCAAAAATCAAGGATGCGGGTGTCGTTGGTATGGGTGGAGCTTGCTTCCCCTGCCACGTCAAGTTGTGTCCGCCTCCTGGCGCCAAGGCCGAGTGCGTCATCATCAACGCGGTGGAATGTGAGCCATACCTTACAGCCGACCATCGGTTGATGCTCGAAAAGCCCGAACAGATATTGGTCGGCGTGAGCCTGCTCATGAAGGCCGCCAAGGTCGGGAAAGGCTACATTGGCATTGAGAACAACAAGCCCGATGCCATCAAGCTTCTGACAGAGAAGGCCAAGGCATATCCACACATCGAGATTGTACCACTGAAAGTGAAGTACCCTCAAGGTGGCGAGAAACAGCTTGTCGATGCCGTCATCAATCGTCAGGTGCCTGCACCGCCAGCCATCCCGGTGAATGTTGGAGCTATCGTGCAGAATGTCGGAACGGCCTACGCCGTGTATGAGGCTGTGATGAAAAACAAGCCTTTGTTCGAACGTGTGGTCACTGTCACCGGGCACAGCTTGCCCAACCCCAGCAACTTCCTCACCCGTATGGGAACCCCCATGAGCCAGCTTATCGACGCCGCAGGCGGAATGCCAGAGGATACGGCAAAAATCATTGGTGGCGGCCCCATGATGGGCAAGGCGTTGATGAATGCCGAGGTGCCCATCTGCAAAGGGTCTTCGGGTGTGCTTCTGATGAACGACAAGGAGGCAAGTCGTGCCAAGGAGCAGCCGTGCATACGCTGTGCCAAGTGTGTAGGTGCGTGCCCGATGGGGTTGGAGCCTTTCTTGCTGGCCACCCTGTCTGAACTGAAGGAGTGGGAGAGATTGGAAAAAGAAGGTGTCATGTCGTGCATCGAGTGTGGGTCGTGCCAGTTCACTTGCCCGTCACATCGTTATCTGCTCGACTACATACGCTATGGTAAAACCACCGTTGGAGGCATTATCCGTGCCCGCAACGCTAAAAAGTAATCATGCAATTATGGCAAATAAATTGATTGTTTCGCTGTCGCCTCATGTACACGGCGGCGACTCCATACAGAAGAACATGTATGGAGTGCTCATTGCCCTTGTTCCGGCACTGCTTGTGTCGTTCTACATGTTCGGCTTAGGTGCTTTGGCTGTCACGCTTACCTCTGTCGCTGCTTGTTTGTTCTTTGAATGGGCCATCACGAAGTATATCCTCAAACGTGAGTGCTCCACGCTTTCCGACGGGTCTGCTGCAATTACCGGTGTGTTGCTGGCATTCAACGTGCCCAGCAACCTGCCCATCTGGATTATCATTATCGGTGCGTTGGTCGCTATCGGTATCGGCAAGATGACATTCGGTGGATTGGGGTGCAATCCGTTCAATCCGGCACTTGTCGGACGAATATTCCTGCTTATCTCCTTCCCCGTGCAAATGACCACATGGCCTGTGGCCGGACAATTGTTGGCTTATACCGATGTCAACACGGCCGCCACTCCGCTCGCGCTCATGCAGCAAGGCAACCTCAGTGAACTGCCCGACACCTTGAGTCTTTTCTTGGGCAATCATGCGGGAAGCTTGGGCGAGATCAGCGCCCTTGCATTGTTGCTTGGTGGAGCCTACCTCTTGTGGAAGAAGATTATTACTTGGCACATACCCGTAAGCATTCTTGCTACCGTATTTGTGTTTGCCGGTATCATGTGGTTGGTAAATCCCGCCGAATACGCATCGCCATTCGTCCATTTGTTTGCTGGAGGACTGATGTTGGGTGCCATTTTCATGGCCACCGATTATGTCACTTCGCCAATGAGCCACAAGGGACAGATCATCTACGGTGTCTGCATCGGCTTCCTCACCATGCTCATCCGCCTGTTCGGAGCTTATCCAGAGGGCATGTCGTTCGCCATATTCATCATGAACGCATTCACACCGCTCATCAACACTTATTGTAAACCTAAACGATTCGGGGAGGTAGTGAAGAAATGAAAAAGTTGGAATCATCATTCAAGAACATGGCCATTGTACTGACACTGATTTCAGTCATGGCAGGAGGTGTGCTTGCTTGGGTCAATCAGGTCACAGAAGGCCCCATTGCACAAATCAAGGAAGAGAACCTGGCGAAAGCCATCAAGGCTGTGCTAAGGGCCGATGAAGTGAAGGTAAGTCAAGTCGAGACTTTGGACGAAGGCTCCATTGCCTACGTCACCGACAAGGGCATGGCCATTCAAACCGCCAGTACGGGTTTCGGTGGTGAGCTGCAGGTGCTGGTAGGTTTCGACGAGCAAGGTTGCATCAAGGGCTACAGCGTACTCGAACATGCAGAGACCCCGGGGTTGGGTGCAAAAGCCGGCACATGGTTCCAGGAGGGATCGAAGGGCAACATCATAGGTCGCAACCCGGGCGATGCGCCTCTTACGGTCAGCAAGGACGGCGGCGATGTCGATGCCATCACTGCATCGACCATCACCAGCCGAGCATTCCTCAAGGCAGTCAATCAGGCTTATGAGCTGTATAAAAAGAATGTAGAACAGAAATAAATGAAGGAACAATGAACAACTTGAAAGTCATTCTTAATGGTATTGTAAAGGAGAATCCTACCTTTGTGTTGCTCCTCGGCATGTGTCCTACATTGGGTACTACGTCATCGGCCATCAACGGCATGTCGATGGGACTTGCCACCATGGCAGTGCTTATTTTCAGCAATCTACTCATATCGCTCATCAAGAACCTTGTGCCCGACATGGTGCGCATTCCGTGCTACATCGTGGTCATTGCCTCGTTGGTCACCATCCTTCAGATGTGCATGCAGGCATTCGTACCCGATTTGTATGCCACGTTGGGTTTGTTCATTCCGTTGATTGTCGTCAACTGCATCATTCTGGGTCGTGCCGAAGCGTTTGCGGCCAAGAACGGTCCGATAGCGTCCATGTGCGATGGCATTGGCATTGGCATTGGCTTCACCCTTGCCCTAACCCTGCTGGGTTCTGTACGCGAGCTGCTCGGTACCGGCAAAATATTCAATCTCGCTCTTGTCCCCGAGGACTACGGCATGTTGGTGTTTGTCCTTGCACCGGGAGCATTCATCGCGCTGGGCTATCTCATCGCTATTGTTAACCGCATCAAAAAAGCTTGACTATGGAATACCTACTTATATTCATTACAGCTGTCTTTGTCAACAACATCGTACTTTCGCAGTTTCTTGGCATCTGCCCCTTCCTTGGAGTTTCCAAAAAGGTAGAGACAGCCTCCGGCATGGGTGCTGCCGTAGCCTTTGTGCTCACCTTAGCAACCATCGTCACCTACCTGTTGCAGAAGTATGTGCTCGATGTCTGTGGGTTAGGCTACTTGCAAACCATTGTGTTCATTCTGGTCATTGCCGCCTTGGTGCAGATGGTCGAGATCATACTCAAGAAAGTCTCTCCGGCGCTTTATCAGGCACTTGGTGTGTTTCTGCCGCTTATCACCACCAACTGTTGCATCCTGGGCGTGGCCATTCTCGTAGCCAACGGCACCTACAATGCACAGGGACTTGAACCGAACTTGCTCACCGGTGTGGTGTTCGCATTTTCCACAGCACTTGGCTTTGCCTTGGCACTCATCGTGTTTGCAGGCATCCGCGAGCAGCTTAGTCTGGTCAAGCTACCCAAGGGAATGCAAGGTATGCCGATAGCCTTGGTTACAGCCGGGTTGCTTGCCATGGCATTCATGGGCTTCTCAGGGGTTGACAAGGGCTTGGCACGACTCTTTGGCCTGTAATCAATGCCTCTGCAGGCCATGTCCTTTGTTGGCAACTGACGTGATCTGCCCGAAAAACAATCGAAGTAGGAGATAAAGACCTATTATGGCACTTATCTCCTACTTTCTTGCTTAAGGGGTGTCGGGAATGCCTTGTATGGTGTGTCTGTTCGCCGAAGTAGAGGTTTGCCGCCGGTTTCCTTCAGATTCCATCTCGCGATGAACACCCCTTGCCCTTGGTTATGTATTTCCCAGCATTAGGCTCTGGGGGCTGACCCTTGTCAAAATTCGGACTTCCCCCCATAGATATAATTTTCATACCGAGCATACCACAAGAAGCATGTATTCCCATTAGGGGAACACATGCTTCTTGTCAATTGTCTTTATGTGGACTCTGGTTTTATTTGCCTGGCCAGCCTTCGTCCCAGATAAACTCGAACGAGAATCCACTGTAATAACCGTCACCCTCTACCAGACCAAACATCGAGGTGTAGTAGTCGTTGCCCTCGTTCGCCAAGACGAAACGATCGGCATATTGGCTCGGCCATACAAAAGTGTATGTACCTTTGTCGAGATCGGCAACCACTCCTGATGAAGACATCTTCCACTGGATGCTGTTGTCGGCAGGATTGAATATGAACTGCACGCCTGTATCGTTGACGAATCCATCTGGTCCATATCCATATACGGCAATCCATGGCTGCACGATGCGATACATGTTGGTGCCCTTTCCATGCTCTATCTTCACACCCTTGGCACTTGCTCCGTCACTAAAGGTGTAGTCGATGAACGTACAAGAGCCTCCGTCTTCCCATTCCAATGTCAGGGAAGCCAAAACGGTGGTCGTACCAATACATCCTTCGCCAATCGCGCTTGCATCCAGGGTCAGCTCGATGCTGACACTCTGGCCGGGCTCCACACTGCTGCCCAAAGAAATAGGAAGATACGCTACGCTTTCACCTGCTTGGAAAGTGACGGAAGTTGGTACGGAAATGCCTTGTACAGCGACTTTCGATGTGACGTTCACGGTAGCAGCCTCATTGGTAATACCACGATAGATAGGCACATTGATTATTGGTGAAGATGCGGGAGCGGACAATTCCAACTCCGAGAACGTAAATGAGGCATTTATATTGTCTGCCTGGTAGATTGAGCCCTTGTTGTCTTGGTCGCAAGCCACGCACAGACATGCCAGGAACGAGACAAGGAGAATGTTCAGACTTTTCATGTTTTTCATAACCTTGTAGTTGTTTTATGTTTTACTTGTCGCCAGTTGGATTCTGGTCGTTTTCGAGAGTCATGTTCTCATTGCCATCAAACTCGCTCTGTGGAATGGTCAGCACCCACATGTAGTTTTCGGGATCATCGGTAGGACGACCTGAGAGCTGGGCCGATGCGGGCCAGCCCATGGCAGCCGTACGTTTGAATCCCTGTTTCAGACGGCGTATGTCGTACACACGGCCAGCCTCTCCCCAAAGCTCGATACGACGCTGAATAAGGATTTCCTCCAACAAGGAGTTGGTCCATTCGTCGGTAGTGGCACCAAGTGCAGTTCCGGTCTTGGAACATGTATAATTGGAATCACGCTTGCTCATGAGAGCCATCAGGTCGGTCTTTGCCGCATCCTCTTCGCCCAAACGGCACTCTGCCTCGGCCGCAATCAGATACATTTCCTCGACACGCATCCAGACGTAATCGCCCAACCAAGTGGAAATGTCGGAGAACTTGAACTTTTCCTGCTGCAAGCTGTTTGCGCTGTCCCACCAGGCCAGACGGTCGTCGGTAGGGCGTATGCGAGCATACAATTCCGTGTTGATACGCTTCTGCGCGGTAGAACCGTAAGCACCAGCATCGGCATCCATGTGAGTGAAGAAACCAGCGTACATGCCACTTTGGTCGGCAATGACCTCGGCACCCCACATCACGTTCTTGTAACCTACACTGTTCACACCTGCAAAGTCGGCCACCTTGGTGACGACAGCCGATGTGGCGCCGATGGCATCCTTGGCGGCAGCCTTGGCCGTGGACCAATCCTCCATGGTCAACGCGATGCGTGCCTTCAAGCCCAAGGCCACGTCGTAGCTGATGTGGCTGGCATGTTTTTTCGTCGTACCCTTCAGGTAATCGATGGCCTTGTTGATGTCGGCAAGGATCAAGTCATATACTTCCTTGACGGACGAACGAGGCTGTCCCTTGGTGGAAGCTGTTGTAGGCTCCATGTAGATAGGACAGCAAGCCTCGCTCTCGTGTCCCTTATAGGTACGTGCAAAGCTCTGTGCCAACATGAAGTAGGAGTATGCGCGGATGGCGTATGCCTGCCCCAAGGCGTAGCCTCTTTCCAAACTTGTTCCTTCCATGGTTTCCTCGGCAGCCAGAATGTAGTTGGCGTTCGATATCCAAGTGTAGTAGGCATTCCACAAGTCGTACGAACGCCATGTGCTCGAAGTGAAACGCGATTTCACGTTGTAGAGGCAATCATACCAAAACCAGCCGGAACCTTGGGCGGCCATCACCATGTCCTCGCCCATCACGTCGGCCATGAGGTTGTAGGCCGAGATGCCAAAGCACTGGTGGGTGTTGCCCGTCGTTGACCAACCGGAAGTGTACATCGAGCGATAGATGCCATTCAGAGGGACCAAAGCCGCATTGCCATTTGCCATCAGGCTTGTACCCGACATCGATGTCGTAGGCGAAGTTTCGAGTTGTTCCTTCGAGCAGCCTGCCAGCAGCAAGCAGCCCATCACGCCTACATAGATTAATCTTATACTGTTTTTCATTGTTTCCTGTTTTTAATCAATTTAGAAATTAACTTCCAAGCCTACCGTGTATGTCTTGTTCGGGGTGTAAGTGTAGTCGGTGCCTCCACTAAAGCTATATTGCGGATCCATACCCTTCAGGTGAGTGAACAGGGCGATGTTGTCGGCCGAACCAAACACGCGGATAGTGTTCAAGCCAGCCTTGCGTATCCAATTCTTTGGCAGATAGTAACCCAAGGTGACATTCTTGATGGCGAAGTATGAAGCGTCAATCAAGAAACGGTCGGTAGTGGCATACGACCCACCGATTTCAACGCGCGGAACATCGGTGACATCGCCTGGCTTCTGCCAACGACGAAGGGCGTGAGAGTTCCAGTTGTTGTTGTTATACATGTTGTTCATGGAAGCGGCATACAATGAATCGTAAACCTTGCCGCCGATGGAATAGGTTGTCAATACCGACAAGGTCAAATCCTTCCAACGGAAATCGGTGCCGATGCTGCCATACAAATCGGGAATGCGGCTGCCCAGATACCATTTGTATTTGTTTGCCTCGCTATAGTCGTCGGTGACATATTCGGTACCCTCTATACGCTCGCCGTTCTCATCCTTTTCGTATGCCCAGTAGAGCTGTGCGCCGGTTGCCGGATCCACACCGGCCGACTTGGCCATGTAGAAGGTGTTCAGCTCCATGCCTTCCTTGATGATACGCACTCCGTTGATTATTTCGGGCGATTCCTTTGTCAGGTGCAACACCTTGTTGTGGGTGGTTGTGCCCATCCAGCTCAGGTTCCATTCAAAATCCTTGTTGCGAAGAACCGTACCCTTCAACTCGATTTCGAAACCCGTGTTGCGCATGTCGCCTACGTTGGCGTCGTATCCGCTGAAACCGGTGGAAAGTGCCATCGGGTATTCCAACAACATGTCAACGGTTTTCTTGTTGTAATATTCAACGGAGAACGACAGACGGTTGTCGAGCAATGTGCCCTCAAGGCCGATGTTCAGGTTTTGGCTCTTTTCCCACGAAATGTCCTTGTTTTCCAGTGTGGATACGAATCCGCCAATCTGATTGGCATTGGCATACGACAAGCTGTAGAGGCTCTGCCATGCATAGTATGTTCCCAGATTGTCATTGCCCTGTTCGCCATAGCTGGCCTTGAACGACAGATTGTCGATCCACTCGATGTCTTTCATGAATTTTTCCTCCGACACGCGCCAGTTTCCTCCCAACGACCAGAACGTGCCCCAACGGTTGTCCTTGTGGAAGCGCGAGGAACCATCGCTACGCAAGGAAGCCGACAGGTAGTAACGGTCTGCAAAGTTGTAGTTGAAACGGCCTAACCACGACTCGATGCGATAGTTGTTCGAGTAGGAGTCGGCATCGTACAAGGTAGTGCCTGGACGCAGTTCCAAGATGCCATCCACAAGGTTGGTCTTGCCGGCCGACAGATATTCGTATTGATAAGAGTAATATTCATGACCAGCCAGCACGTCGAAGTTGTGGTTGCCGAACGAACGATTCCAAGTGAGCAACTGGTTGAAGGTGTACGACTGCATGCGGGTGTTGTATTTCTGCAACAAGCCACCTGCATTCTTCTGGTTGCCATGATACATGTTCATGTAGCTCTTTTGGTTCTGGGAACGATAGTCCACGCCGAAGTTGGCCGAGAGTTTCAGCCCTTTCAACACGCCATATTCGTCTTTGTCGCCCCCCAGGGTCATGCCCGTGCGGACACTGGCCACGTCGTTCTTCACATCGGCCACGTCGTCCTGCAAACCTCCCAATGGGTTGAAGTCGGTGTATGAACCAGGGCGACCTGCCTCACCGTAGTCGAGCTGACGTTTGCCAAACTCGTCAAGCACATCGTTTCCGCTCAAATCCTTGATATACACAGGGAACAAGGGCGACACGAACTGTGCCGAGTACCACACGTTCGATGTGGATGAACCGTCGTAGTCGGAAAAGTTCTGACGCGACGACGACAGCGAAGCGTTGAAGTTGGTGCTGAACCAATCGGTGACTGTCGCGTTGATGTTGGCCCTGCCATTGTAGCGTTGGAAACCGGTTGTCACCAATATACCGTCTTCGTTCAAGTAACCCAGCGAGAACATGTACTTGGTCTTGGCCGTGCCACCGCTAATCGACAACTGGTGCTCGTGACGCTGTGCGTTGTTTCTCAACAGCGCATCCATCCACTTTTCGTCCCATGCGGCTGTGGCGTCAGCACGTACGGTGCCGGTCGCCGGGTCGATGATGTCGCTGAATGAATAATTCTTGAATGGATTGTACAACTCACCACCCAGAGTGCCCGACAAGTCCTCACGAGCCTGAGCCTCTGCCGCTTCCCACGAATAGCCATTGTTATATACATAGCCATTGCGTGCAGCTTCATAGGTCAACTGGACGTAATCCTTTCCGCTCACCATGTCGTACTCGTCGAGTGCGCGGGAAGCCCATCCCAATGTGGAACGCCAGGTCACGTTCACCTTGCCCTCCTTACCCTGCTTGGTCGTAATCATCACAACGCCATTGGCACCGCGCGCGCCATACAGAGCACCGGCCGACGCATCCTTCAGGATGGTCATCGACTCGATGTCGTTGGGGTTGATTGAGGAAAGCGAACCATCATAAGGCATACCATCGACCACATACAATGGGTTGCTGCTGGCGTTGATGGAGCCATAGCCACGAATGTGGATGGAAGGGCTTGAGCCCGGCTGACCCGACGATGAAGTGGTCAACACACCGGTAGTCTGACCCTCCAATGCTTGGGTGGCACTTGTGATAGGACGCAGCTCCAATTTCTTGCCATCCACATTCGAAGCCGAACCCGTGAACGACGACTTCTTGGCCGTACCGTAGGCCACGACCATCACCTCGTCGAGAATCTCGGCATCAAGGTTCAGTACCACATTCATGACGCTCTTGATGGGCAGTTCCTGAGTCTTCATGCCAATGTACGAAACCGACAGGGTCTCCGCAGAAACAGGCAAATTGGTCAACTTGAAGTTACCGTCGAAATCGGTAACCGTTCCAATAGTAGTACCTTTCACCAGCACATTCGCGCCGACGATAGGCTGACCGTCCTCGGCAGAAGTGACCGTACCGGTCACCGTCTTCACCTGGGCGGTTGTCAAACCAATACCTATAAGTAGGTAGGTCATCAACAACATGATTCTTCTCTTCATGATTCTCTTTAAAAAATTAATATTGTGAATTTATTACGCGGCCTAATATATTTTTCCTCCTATAGGTTAAGCGTTTCGTTGTGATGCCTGGCATGCTTTCAGAATCTACATCTACTGGCCTTTAATGAAAAATTTACAGGCCTCTCGTTGGGAAAATACTGGGTGGATGTCAGGAACGTCTCATCCTGCATCCCAACCATCCAATTGCGGCACGTTGCCTATCTGATGAACGATTGTATAAGCATACATCTCTCTTCTTTGGTCAGCATTCTCGCCTTTTCGATGAGTTCTTCTACCAATGTACTCCTTGCGTTTCCTCCGACTTCTGCTATGCCACTTTGTTCGATAAGCCGTGCCGCATACGCTGTGTTGTTGGTGTGGTAACGATGGAAGGCGCTTGAGTTGCTTGCATGTCCACTCATTTGGCTGATTATGATTGGATTGGGATCTATCTGATAGATAATGTTGATGAAGGTGCGGCGGGCAAGATGCGAGGATGCCACTTCGTAAAGTGGCCTCGTTGTCTCTCCGACCGAGCGTCCCAGTTTGCCCGTCTCATCGTGAATCAGCTTGAAGAGAGCGTGAATACGCTTGTTGTAGGCAGTCAACGACATGTGGGGAAACAAATATCCGTCAGTTCCTATGTCTGATGCGTATTTGCCGATGATTTCCTTTGCGTATTGAGTAAGATGGACCTCAGCCTTTGCCCCTGTGTGACTTTGCGTCTTGATGGGATAATATAATAAGGTGTCGCCACAAACATTGCTGTTTTTCAGCTTGAACAAGTCGCTATATCTACATCCCACGAGGCATTGAAACACAAAGCAGTCGCGCACCGTTTCCAAATGCTTGTGACCATTCAAGTTGAAGCCTGCGATGAAATCGCGTTCCTCCCGCGTCAGGCAGATAGGCTCTCCGTATTTGCTGGTTGGCATCTGTAACCCTTCGAAAGGCTGGAAGTGCTCAATGTGATAGGTGTTCTTGATCCATTTGAAGAATGTCTTGCACAACACGGTCAGCAGTACTATGGAGTTTTGGGAATGACAGGTTGGTTTCCGACCTTTCGGCGAACAGGCAAGCCATTCCGGATATTGCAAAGTCTTGAGGAGCGACGGATAAGTCTTTAGGATGTATTCCTCTTTTTCGACATATCGGACGAAAGTCTGGATGTCTTTTGCACTAACGGTCCTGGTGTCCCAAGAGAAATGGCTGTTGGAGGATTGATTCGTATAATGCTCGAATCTACACATGAGCCGGAACAATGTCTTGAGTGAGTTCCGCATGGCCATGCTGCATGTCTTGCTTGCCAGATATTCGTTGGCGATGTCTATAATGGAAGTGCGTTCATTTGTTGGTGTCGGGCTGATGTCGTTTGTCATGCTTTGGTCGTAGCTCTCATGTTGCGATAGGACTAAAGGGGAGGATAGTTTCATGTCGATAAGGTTAGAATGTCGTTAAGAAATCGTAAATATGTCTGACAATTTGTAAGCATGGGGCGTGTCGAGACATTTGTTTTATTGTTTTAAGGTGACAGAATGTTTTTATTGAAAATGTTTTGTGCATTTTTCTTGCAAGAATTAAATATTGTTAATAATTTCGCGAACTATTTCGCGAAAATATATTAGGCCGCGTAATTTAAAGCAATCGCAATGGTTCGAAACAAACGAAGGAAACAGAAGAGCAAAAAACACGTACTTAAAACCTTGTGACAAGCCACAACAACCAATGGAACAACTATAATCGCAATAACAAAAAGGAGCCAAGGAACCATGCTTTTTTTAATAAAAATAAACTTTTTTTCTCAAAATACTTGCATGTTGTAAATAAAAGTTATAATTTCGCAACGAATTACTATAATTTTCCAAAAGATTAGGCCGCGTAATAAAACAACAATTCAAACAATAAAATCAAGAGAGAATTATGAAAAGAAAAATCATGTTGTTGATGACCTACCTACTCGTAGGTATAGGTTTGACCACCGCTCAGGTGAAGACGGTGACTGGTACAGTCACTTCATCTGAAGACGGACTTCCCATTGTGGGTGCCAACATTTTGGTAAAAGGTACAACCTTGGGTACCGTTACCGATTTGGATGGTAACTTTACGTTGACCAATCTGCCAAGTACGGCAAAGACCCTGACTGTCTCATACATCGGTATGCAAACGCAGGAATTGCCCATCAAGGCCAAGATGAACATTGTGATGAACCTCGACGCCAAAGTGCTCGACGAGGTGATGGTGGTGGCCTTCGGTACCGCGAAGAAAAGCGCGTTCACCGGTTCTGCCGCAGTGATGGACTCCAAGCAAATCAGCCAGCACATCACCACCAACGTGGCCAATGCACTGGTTGGTACGGTGCCTGGCTTGCAGATGCGTGGCACATCGGGTGCTCCTGGTGCAGGCGCAGGCTCGATGAACATCCGTGGTATCGCCTCCATGTATTCGAGCACCGACCCGCTGATCATCGTCGATGGCGCTCCTTATTCGGCCAGCTTGTCGAACATTCCGCAGGGCGACATCGAGTCGATTACCGTGCTGAAGGACGCTGCTTCCGCAGCCCTGTACGGTTCGCGTGGTGCAGCCGGTGTCATTCTGGTGACCACCAAGAAGGGCAAGAGCCAGGAAGCACAGGTCACGCTCGACGTGAAATGGGGATCGAACAGTCGTGCCATCCAGGATTACGAGAACATCACCGACCCTGCCATGTACTATGAAACCTACTACAAGCAGGTCTATAACTACTACACCAACACTGCCGGCTACACTCCAGCCGCCGCCAACATCTCGGCCAACCAGAAAATGCTGAACGACCTTGGCTACAACATCTACACCGTACCCGAAGGCCAGTTGCTGATAGGGCAAGATGGCAAATTGAACCCATACGCCACACTGGGCCGCTGCTACGAAGCCAACGGCGAGACCTACTACCTCACCAACGACAACTGGCGCGACAAGGCCTACCACAACGCATTGCGTCAGGAATACAACGTGAGCGTGACGGCTGGCACCGACCGCTCGTCGTTCTACGCAAGTGCCGGCTACCTCAATGAAGACGGTGTCATCGACTACTCGGGCTACGAGCGTTACACCGGCCGCCTGAAAGCCGACTATCAGGCCAAGAAATGGCTGAAGGTGGGAATGAACGTAGGTTACTCTCACTCAAAGACTACCTCCAACCCGAACATGGGTACCGATTGGGGTTCGACCAACCTGATGTACTACACCTCCATGTGTGCCCCCATCTATCCTATCTACGTGCGCGTCATCGACCCGAACACAGGCCAGCCGGTTATCCGCACCGACCAGTATGGACACGAGCAGTACGACTATGGCGTTGCCGCAACCAACTATCCGGGCAACAACCGCGCGTTCCTGCAGACAGGCAACCCCTTCGGCTCCAACCGCTACAACGATGTCTATAGCCTTGGCAACCAACTCAACGGCAATGCCACGGTCGATGTCACATTCGCTCCCTGGCTGAAATTCAACGCCACCAGCACAATCATCTGGGGACAGACCAACCAGTCCGACTACCAAAACTCCTACTATGGTCCGAAGACGGGTGTCAACGGCATGATTACCAAGACTTCGAGCACGGCCCTGCGCACCAACAACGTGCAGACCCTCACATTCCTGAAGGATTTCAACGACCATAGCGTCACCGTCATGGCCGGTCACGAATACTATCGTACGGAAACCAAATACCTGGCTGCTGCCAAGACTGGCGGTTTCTCGCCCGACGTACCCGAAATCAATGCCTTCGCCACAATGAACGACATGAGTTCCTACACGTCGAATTACAACATCGAAGGCTGGTTTGGCAATGCCCAATACAACTACAAGGAGAAATACTACGGATCGGCTTCGTTCCGTCGCGACGCCTCCTCTTACTTCGCCAAGGAGCACCGTTGGGGTAACTTCTGGTCGGTAGGTGGCGCATGGATCATCTCGAAGGAAGCCTTCATGCAGAGCACAGAAAACTGGCTCGACATGTTGAAGATCAAGGCTTCTATCGGCCAGCAGGGTAACGACAACACCCAGTCGTACGCCTTCACCGACACCTACAGCTTGTCGAAGGCTACTGAAACCACCATGTCGCCGTCGCTCCGCCTCAAGGGCAACCCCGACCTGACTTGGGAAACCACCACCAACTTCAACGCCGGTATCGAGTTCAGCCTTTGGAAAGGCCGTCTGACGGGTAACATCGACGTATATAACAAGAAAGTTGCCGACCAGCTGTTCTGGCTGTCAATTCCCGAATCGGCCGGCACACGTGGCTACTATGGCAACATCGGCGACATCCGCAACCAAGGTATCGAAGTGGAACTGACCGGTGCGATTGTCCGCACACGCGACTTCGACTGGTCGGTGTCGGTAAACGCTACCCGCAACAAGACCAAGATCCTGAAACTTCCTGAGACGAAAATCGCCGACAATGGCGGCTTCTTCGAAAGCCCCTATTGGTATGCCGAAGGCGGTGAGCTGAACAACTACATGACCTACGAGTATGCTGGCGTGGATCCTGAGACAGGACTTGCCCTCTACTACTACGACGAGGCCCTGAGCGACCTGAATCCGAACAACGAGCAGAATACCATCAATATCCCAGGCACGAAGCGTTCGGGTACAACCACCGAAATCGGCCACGCCTCACGCTACACCCAGGGTTGCATCCTGCCGAAGGTGTATGGCGGTTTCAGCACCACCTTCCGTTGGAAAGACATCGACGTGACAGCCACCTTCGACTACCAGCTTGGTGGAAAGATCTACGACAGCCGCTATGCCAACATGATGTCACCTTCGGCCGACGCTTCGGATGCCGGTACCAACTTCCACATCGACGTGCTGGACGCATGGAGCCCGACCAATCTCAACAGCGACATTCCACGTTGGCAGTATGGTGCGGAGGACAAATACGCCGCATACGGTTCGAGCCGCTTCCTGACAAGTGCCAGCTACCTGAACTTCCAATCGTTCACCGTAGGCTACACGCTGCCCAAGACATTCGTGAAGAAATTTGGCGTAGGCAACCTCCGCGTGTATGCGGCAGGCGAGAACATCGGCTTCCTGTCGGCACGCAAGGGTCTCGACCCACGCTACTCGTTCACCTCTACGGCATTGACCAACGTTTATTCTCCGGTACGCAACATCACCGGTGGTGTGCAGGTTACATTCTAACAATCAGAAAGGATAATGAATATGAAAAAGATAGTTAAAACAATATTGACAGTTGCGTGCATCGGACTGGTTTCCAGCAGTTGTGTGAAGGAGTTCGACCCGCAAACCTCATACGTCACCGCCGAGCAGGCTGCGGCAGCCCCTGGCTCGTACGACAATTTCGTGAACGCAATCACATCGACCTTGGCCGGACAATTTGTCTATGCCGGCTCAGACAATCGTCCCTACGACATCGGCTACCCCGGATTCTATCTCATGCGCGATGTGATGGGGCAAGATGTGGTATATGCTTACCAAAACTGGTATTCCTCGTGGTATTCGTGCAAGTATCTGGGTCCCTCCTACGCTTATTCGCAGCTTCCCTGGACCTACTACTACGGTTGGATTGACAGTTGCAACAAAGTCATCAACCTGGGCTTTGCAGGCAAGGGCGAAGGCGAGGATCCTGATGCCGACAAGGTGGATGGCGTGGGCATTGCCTACTGCATGAGGGCGTTGTACTATTTCGACATGGCCCGCATGTTCGCACAAAAAACCTACGCAGCCGACAAGTCGTCGGCCACAGTGCCCATCGTAACCGAATCCACCTCGCTGGAACAGCTGGCCAACAACCCACGCGCCACCAATGAGGAAATGTATGCCTTCATCTTGTCCGACCTCGACAAGGCAGAGAAATACTTAGCCAACTACAACCGCAAGGATGTCTATACTCCCGACCTGTCGGTGGCATACGGCATGAAGGCACGTGTATATCTGACCATGGAGGACTGGGGCAACGCCGCAAAATATGCGAAGCTGGCCCAGCAAGGCTACACACAGATGACAGCCGACGAATATACCGACTGGGACACCGGCTTCAACTCGCCCAACGGATCGTGGATGATGGCTTGCCAATACAAGGCCGACGACTCGAACATCACCGCCAACGATGCCGACTCCAGCTGGGGTTCGATGATGATTATGGAAATAGAGCCCAACAACTGTGGTTGTGGCTATGCGGCCAACTATGGTCAGGCGTTCTTCATCGACCGTCACTTGTACGAAACGATTCCTGCCACCGACTGCCGCAAGAAATGCTACATCGATTTCGCCCTCGACAACATGGACGAGGCGGCACAGATGAAGGCACTTGCCGAATACTCCGCACATCCCGATTGGCTCTACGGACAGCACTCCATCCAATCCGACTATGATGGCAAAATTGGTGGCATCGAACTCAAGTTCCGTCCCAATGGTGGGGAAGTAGGCCGCAACAACCAGTATATTGGTTTCCTCGTGTCAGTACCGATGATGCGTATGGAAGAAATGATGCTGATTGAGGCCGAGGCCACAGGCATGCAAAACGAGGGTGAAGGCGTTGCCCTGCTGAAGAAATTTGCCGAGAAGCGCGACCCATCGTATGAATATGGCACCCACACCGATGCCTACTACAATTCATCGACCTCGCAGTTCCAAAACGAAGTGTGGTGGCAACGCCGCATCGAGTTCTGGGGCGAAGGTCTGGCCACATTCGATGTGAAACGTCTGCAAAAGGGTATCATACGCAGCTATGAAGGCACGAACCATCCCGAACTCTACCGTTGGAACGTAGAGCACACTCCCGACTGGATGAACCTGTGCATCGTGCAAACTGAAGGCAACTACAACAAAGCAATCATCAACAATCCCGACCCGATTGCCCCGACAGTCGATTCAGCCCCATTTGTATGGTAATAATCTAATAAAACGTATTCCATTATGAAAATCTTCAAATATACATTTATGACAGCTATTGCCTTGTTGGCAATGGTGTCATGCAAGGACAACACTCCGGCCTACGAGTGGGCAGAAAAGCCGACCAACGCTCAGGTGTATTTCAACCAGAACCAAAAGACCAGTTTTTCGTTGTCTTCAACTGAAAAATCGTTTGCGGTCGAGTTTAATCGCGTAAAGACCGACGATGCCATTCAAGTGCCTCTGACCGTAACGGGTGAGAACATTGAGAACCTGAACATTCCCACAAGTGTGTCGTTCGCAGCAGGACAGGACAAGGCGAACATCACCATTGGCTACGATGTAGAGACCTTTGGCTTCGACAAGAAAGCCACCATTACCTTTAAAGTGGCTCAGGAAGACTTGACTACCATGTATGGAGTATCTGAACTGACCATTACGGCCATTATTCCTTCGCCTTGGACGAAACTGGGCAAATGTACCATCATCGAAGATTACTGGTTCGGTGACACTTTCTCCGCCGACATCTATCAGAACGATTTGGACGAGAACAGCTTCAAGATTGTCAATCCGTTTGGACAGGGCGACGAGGTGACACTGACCTTGCTGCATCCGGGCGACACCTATAGAAATGTGAAGATTACCATGGATGACTTGGTAGGTTACACTGATTTCGATTGCGAACTACATACTTCTTACGATGACGAGGTATTTGCCGTACATCCGGGACGCTTTACAAGCAGACAGGATGAAGATCACTACCAATATAACTATGTGGAGTCCTATCAAGCAAACGGTCTGCCAGCAGTGATTTCCTTGTCACCGATGTACTATATGTTCAATACGGGTGGCTGGGACAAGACCCAAGTCGGTGACTTGCTGCGCATCGTCTTCCCTGGCGTTGTGCTGAAAGATTACAGTACAGACATCAGCTTCACAGGATTGTTTAATGCTGCTACAGGTATCGTAAAAGCCGGAGTAAATGTCACATTGGGGGCCGATGTGAACAAAGCAAAGCTGGTGGTGGTTCCTGGTGTCAGCGACGCAGTTGTCGATGCAGCCCTTGAGAGCGAAGATGCCCTTGAAATAAGTGCATCGGGTGAGTATCTCCTTGAGATGGGCGAAGAACCCGCTGATGGAGTCTATACACTTGCTGTGGCAAGCTACGAAGGCACAGAGGTGCAGGAAGTGACTACGACCTATTTCAGATACCATGCCGAGAAGGAAAGCTGGATGCAGGTCGGCACAGCCTCCTACTGGTACTCGCTGCACTTTGGCACAGAGGAAGATCCATACGAAGATGCAGGCTTGGCTCTGAACCAAGACCAAAATGACTTGTCGTCATACCGTGTGGATGACTGTTTCTACGGAACGAGTTTCTACTTCAAGCAGAAGGACGGTGAGGTCGTAGCCGAAGACTTCCAAGACACAGGCGACGAATACGGCGACTACGGACCAATCTACGTGAGCGATGCATTCAGCTATTTCACTCCAGAAGACGAGGAATATGCAGATTTGCAGCCAGGCACCTACGATGAGAAGACAAAAACCGTGACTGCAAGCTTGGTTTATTTCGTGGATGCAGGTTATTTAGCTTATGGTACTGAAAACATTGTACTCGATGACGATTCCGAAGCTATCAACGTGGCAAGCCGCTCGGTACGTACCAACATCATGAACAAGATTAAGAATGATGCCAAGCCTAAACGTTCGAACAGCTATATGCTGAGGAAATACGGAAGACCGACACTTGCCGAATAATTCCGTAAGACAAGTTTATAGGATACGCTCCCCACAAGGGAGCGTATCTTGTTTGTTGGCACAGCACAAACGTATTCTGATGGATGCAAATTGCAAAATGTAGTTGGAATTCCAACAAAACATCTCAAAAACGACTGAAAATTGAAGAAAAATTTATAGATTTGCCGACAAACGCCGACTGACAGGCAGCGAGAGACACATTCATACGAGATAAAATGAACAAATTCAGGTACCCGGTAGATACAGACCAATTCCAGACGATAAGGGAACAAGGGATGTTGTATGTTGACAAGACTGACATGATGTACAATCTTGCCGCCAAGTACAGATATGTCTTTCTTGCCCGTCCTCGACGATTCGGCAAATCACTGCTCTGCAACACCTTCAAGGCTTACTTCCAAGGTCAGAAGGAGTTGTTCGAGGGATTGAAGGTGATGGAGTTGGAGAAGGAGTGGAAAGCCTATCCTGTGCTACACTTCACCATGAGTGGATTGAAGAACTGTAGCATTCCTGAAGCAAAGTCTAAACTGGAAAGCCTTATTAGAGGGTACGAAAAGGTTTATGGCAAAGATCCTCTTTCAGAAACACCCGGTGACCGTTTCCGAGACTTGATTCATAATGCAGGGAAACAAGCAGGAGAGAAGGTTGTCGTAATCCTCGATGAATACGATGCTCCCATCATGCGCCTGATGTATGAAGGTACAAAGTTAGAGGAAATGCGCTCGATGCTTCGTGAGTTCTATCAGGTGCTGAAGGATGAGGGTGCATATCTGCGCTTCGTATTCATCACCGGCGTAACCAAGTTCTCACAGCTCAGCATCTTCTCTGAGCTGAACAATCTCTACCAAATATCCATGGATGATG
>JAUNNV010000024.1 GCA_030531335.1 Bacteroidales bacterium | reverse complement strand
AATCTTTAGAGGCCGGGAAAAAAAACTTGGAGCCCACAATGCAGACACCCGAAACGCTTAGAAATGGCTCGCGTCATCACAAAGTAATCATCACCAACCCATGAATGGCCGCAGCAGGTTCTTGTACTTGCTGCGGCTTTTTTTGTCGCTATTGTTTCAAGGGGCTACACAGCACCTGGGAAGGGCTCAAGGAGCAACCACGAATCCAGTTCCTCATCTGCTATCTGTTTGCCTTCACGCACTCCCACCCGAAAATCAGGGTTGTTCGCGTTAGCGTCCAATCTATTGCCCGATTTCGCCAACCTATCAACCGCTTTCGTGAGTTCGATGATGACATCTTTCTCGCGTGGCAAGGCACACGTGAGAAGTTGATTTATCATGGACTCCATGTTTTCTGCCTTTTGTTTCTCGTCATTGTATTCAGGAATCAGTTGCTTAACCAAAGTGAGGCAATATCCCATTGTCCTTCCCATGAGTCTGTCTATTGTAGGCTGTTTGCTTTCATCATAGATTTGGCCATTTTCCACTCTTACCCTATAATATTTCCCTTCGTTTTGCTTGTTTTTCGATAGAATAATGCAGGTACCATCTTTCCTGTCACGGGTTGACGGTAATGTAATGGTTCCCTCTTCCACAAATGCAATATTGGGGTTGGTTGACATGAAAGAAAATGTTTCTGGGGCATCAGTTAATCTGTTACCGTTATCGAGCGAGCTATATTCTTTATTGCTTTGCATGGATAAAAGAAAATCCAATAAATTTTCCACATCTTCCGTAAATTTTGTGTTAACATCCTTTTCTATACCTCTTGATACAGGAGACATTCTTTGTCCGATAGTCTTTGCAGCTCCTTCTATTCCAATATGTCTCATTGCGCGTCCAGAGTTCATGTCACAAGTCTTTTTAACTTCGTCGAGATGCGTGAAGATTTCTTTCTCTATTAAAACTTTTGCAATACTCAACCATTTTTTGGGTTCAAGGTCTTTGGTCAACACCTTAAGAGTATCTTTTAAAAGTTGATTCCGAGAAAAGTCTTCATTGATTATCTTATTCCATGAATTCGTTTCCTGCTTCCATTCGCTCACTAATTCTTCCCGGTCTTTCGTTCCCATGTCATTATGATATTAGTTGTTGTGGCAAAAGTAAACAAATTATTCGATAAGTCTGTATCGTTCGCGTCCAAATTCAAGAGCCCGGGCAATTTTCCCCTTCCCTTTTTCTTTGAAATCGGTTTGTTTTACTTATTTTTGTGTCGGCATATAAGAAACGTTCATCCAAACATCACAACCCCATGGAATCAAGAACCACCAACGAGAACACCCTTCAGGCATTACGTGAGAAAGAGAAGGTATTGCACCAACTTGTAAGGGAAAGACCTACAGAATACCTGCCTGTGTGGACAGCAGCTTTAATTGAATTAGGGAAGCTTTTGTACCAAAATCACGATTTCCCTTCTTGCGAGCAAACTTGGAAACAGGTTCTGGACATTTTCCAGAAAAATCCTAAAGCGAACAGAGCAGATTTGGCCAGTACATACAACAACCTTGGAACCATATACGGCAAGCAGAGGAAATACTGCGAAAGTGAGGACTGTTTTTTAAATGCTCTCTATTATTATAGGAATTTGTTTAAAGAAGCCGAAGGAACGTATAGGGCATATTTGGCCATGACGCTCAGCAACCTCGGAGAACTGTACAGTTATCAGAGAGAACATACTAAAAGCGAGTCATATTACAGGGAGGCTCTTACGCATTATAAGGTGCTATCCCAAGGACATCCCGAAGTGTATAAGGCTGACGAGGAAGCGATCCAAAACAGCCTCGACAGCCTGCATCGGGAAATGGAGGAGCAGAAGGGAAGCGAAAAAAGTGCTCAGACCGGACAGGGAACCCAAGTAAAGGAGGAGAAAGGACAGCCAGGCTCCAATTCCCAAGCGACAGGCGACGATACACCGCCGCAACAACCATTGGCGGATTGGCTTGCAAGGTATGGGGAGGAACTGAAGCGACGTAAGGACGAGGCTTTGCAGATATTGTCGGAAGCAGAAGCAAGCAAACCCAAAAAGAAGGGAAGACAGTAACCATCCCCCAACGACATGACGTAGGGCACGAACGCAAGTTGTCGAAAGCGCAACGAGAAATTTTCAGCCTCTTGACGAATTCATGGTAAACTCAACTCATGGCAGGCGAAACTCAGTGTAAGCCGGGCTCAGTCAATGCCCAATTCGGCCTTGTAAGCGCGGATTGCATTTACAGTCATCTCCACAATGGTCTGCTGACCCAAGTTGGAACGAAGGAAATCAAGATCGGTCTTGCAGTCCATAAAGCCAGCCTCAATGAGCACTGCGGGACAATGTGAATCTCTCAAGATCCCAAGATCTTTCTGCCAATAATGTTCAGCTGGAATTGACCGGTTGCCCAAAAGGCGGTGTCGTTCGGCCTCATCGAAGATTAATTGGGCGAACCGCTTAGAATTGTTGCTGGCATTTTTCTCGGAAACAAAGACCATGAAACCGCAGGCCGAGTGCCAGCCTTGGCCAGGAGAAGCATTGCAGTGCAACGAGATGAGGAGGCAGTTCTTTGCTCCGCGTTCGTCGCAGACCTTGTTTATTCGCGCGACACGCTCAGGAATTTTTACGTCTTCATCTTCTGGTGTGACGCAAAAGACATCGAATTCCGATTGTGACAACGACTGTCGGAGTTCTTGGACTTCAGAACGGCACCAAACCGCTTCGCGGAAACCGTCTGGAGATCGTTTGCCTGGGGTTTCCACACCGTGACCTGCATCTAAAAGCACTGTAAAACGACCCTCGGCTTGAGCCCTAACCGACAGCAAGCAAAAGAGGACGGAGCAACACAAAAAGAAATTTTTCATAACAATAAATATTAAAGATTAATAGCTTCTGTGAATTCACTCCGCAAATAAAATAGCAAAAAATCAGACAACTGTAGAATCTTTCAGAAGTATTCAGAATTCTGAAAGATTCTGAAAAAGAAGCCCAAACCATGGATTTTACGCTATGGAGTTTTCGTTTTTTCCCTTCGGTACTTTCGTTTTTTCCCTTCGATACTCTTGTCGTTTCATGACATGAAACGACGAATTTTCCACAAAAGGCAGGCGGAAGGTTGACGGATGATGATGGAAGGTTGAAGCGAATTGTTTTTCACATTGCCGCTGAAGCATCAATCGCCATAAAAAACAACATCGGCTTGCTATTGAAAAGTTTTTTTGGTAATTTTGCCGCGAAATCCATATATACCTCAAGAAAATGAACGATATTAAGGTTATGAACCGTGCAGCCGACAACATCCGTATATTGGCTGCCTCAATGGTGGAAAAGGCCAAGTCTGGCCATCCCGGTGGCGCCATGGGTGGTGCCGACTTCATCAATGTGTTGTTTTCAGAGTATTTGACCTACGACCCCGAGAATCCCAAGTGGATGGGACGCGACCGTTTCTTCCTCGACCCCGGACACATGGCCCCCATGCTCTATGCACAGCTTTGCTTGGCCGGCAAGTTCTCGCTCGATGAGCTGCAGCAGCTCCGCCAGTGGGGATCGCCCACACCCGGACACCCGGAGGCCGACGTGATGCGTGGCATCGAGAACACCTCGGGCCCGCTCGGACAGGGTCACACCTTTGCCGTGGGTGCCGCCATCGCGGCCAAGTTTCTCGCCGCACGCACGGGCAACCCAACCTTCGCCAAGGAAACCATCTATGCCTACATTTCGGATGGCGGCGTGGAAGAGGAAATCTCGCAGGGCGCGGGTCGCATCGCGGGTCACCTGGGACTGGACAACCTAATCATGTTCTACGACTCCAACGACATCCAGCTCTCCACCGAGTGTGCGGCAGTGATGACGGAGAACACGGCCATGAAGTACCGTTCGTGGAACTGGAACGTCATCGAGATCGACGGCAACGACTGCCAACAGATCCGGGGTGCCATCGAGGCCGCCAAGCAGGAGGACAAGCGTCCGACACTGATCATCGGCAAGTGTGTGATGGGCAAGGGCGCACGAAAGGACGACAACAGCTCGTATGAGCGCAACTGCAAGACGCACGGCGCACCCTTGGGCGGCGATGCCTATAGGAACACCATACTCCATCTGGGTGGCAATCCAGACGCTCCCTTCGCCATCTTCGACGAGGTGAAGGCCCTCTATGCCGACCGGGTCGCACAGCTGCGGCAGTTGGTTGCCGAACGTCGCACCGAGGAAGAGGCATGGGCCGCCGCCAATGCCGACAAGGCCGCACAACTCGACGACTGGTTTGCCGGCAAGGCTCCGCAAGTGGATTGGAGCGCGGTGGTGCAGAAAGACAACGACGCCACCCGTAACGCCTCGGCAGCGGTGCTGGGCGTGTTGGCACAGCAGGTGCCCAACATGGTTTGCGCCTCGGCCGACCTCTCGAACTCCGACAAGACGGACGGCTTCCTGAAAAAGACCACGGCCTTCGAGAGCGGCGACTTCAGCGGCGCCTTCTTCCAGGCTGGCGTGGCCGAGCTCACCATGGCTTGCTGCTGCATCGGCATGGCCCTGCACGGTGGTGTGATTGCCGCCTGCGGCACGTTCTTCGTGTTCTCCGACTACATGAAGCCTGCGGTGCGCATGGCCGCGCTGATGGAACTGCCCGTGAAGTTCATCTGGACGCACGATGCCTTCCGTGTGGGCGAGGACGGACCGACACACGAGCCCGTGGAGCAAGAAGCCCAAATACGCCTGATGGAGAAGTTGAAGAACCATCACGGAAGGAACTCCATGCTGGTGCTTCGTCCGTCGGACGCCAAGGAAACGACCGCTTGCTGGCAGTTGGCGATGGAGAACACACAAACGCCTACGGCACTGATCCTGTCGCGGCAGAACATCACATTGCTGCCAGCCGGCAACGACTATGCACAGGCTGCGAAGGGTGGCTACGTGGTGGCCGGCTCGGACGAACATCCAGACGTGATTCTGGTGGCAACGGGTTCGGAGGTTTCCACGTTGGTGGCTGGAGCCGAACTGTTGCGTGCCGACGGCGTGAAGTGCCGCATCGTGGCCGTACCGTCGGAGGGCTTGTTCCGCAACCAACCGGCCGACTACCAACAGCAAGTGCTGCCGGCCGGCGTGAAGAAGTTCGGACTGACGGCCGGTCTGCCGGTGAACCTGCAAGGATTGGTAGGCACCGACGGCACCATCTTCGGTATGGAAAGCTTTGGCTTCTCGGCTCCTTACAAGGTGCTCGACGAGAAGTTGGGCTTTACGGCACAAAACGTATATAATCAAGTGAAGGCCATTCTATGATAGGAATAGCATCCGACCATGCGGGGTTTGAGCTGAAACAGCACGTGATGCAGTGGCTCGACCAACATGGTTATGAGTACAAGGATTTTGGGACTTACACGGCAGAGAGCTGCGACTATCCCGACTATGCGCATCCGCTGGCATACGCCGTGGAGCGGGGGGAGTGTGAGCGCGGCATTGCCATCTGCGGCACGGGCATCGGCATCAACATGGCCCTGAACAAGCACCAAGGCATCCGTGCCGCGTTGTGCTGGACACCCGAGGTGACGGTGCTTGCCCGTGGGCACAACGATGCGAACATCGTGGTGTTGCCAGGTAGGTACATCGCCCCCGAGACCGCTTACGAAATCCTTCAGATTTTCCTGACCGCTTCCTTCGAGGGTGGCCGTCATAAAAGAAGAATCGACAAGATTCCTTGCAAGGAGTCCTAAAACAAATCAGGGAGCCTTGTGGGCTCCCTGATTTGTTATTTCACCAGATTGAAGGTGTCGGTGGCAATCATCAGTTCCTCGTCGGTGGGAATGACCACGACCTTCACCTTGCTTGCAGGAGTGGATATGGTGGCCTCTACTCCCTGGACGGTGGAGTTCTGCTCCGCATCGAGTTGTACGCCTAAATAACCCAGTCCCTCGCACACCCACTGACGGCACCTGACGTGGTTCTCGCCCACGCCTCCTGTGAACAGGATGATGTCAACGCCGTTCATGGCGGCAGCAAACGCACCGATGTACTTGCGGATGCGGTAAGCATACATGGCCAATGCCAACTTGGCACGCTCGTTGCCAGCATCGGCGGCAGCGGTCACCTCGCGCATGTCGCTCGACACGCCCGAGACACCCAACAATCCACTCTTCTTGTTCATGAGGTTGCTCATGCCGTCGGAGTCGAGGCCGAGCTTGTCCATGATGAATTTCACGGCTCCTCCGTCGAGGTCGCCGCAACGTGTACCCATCATCAAACCTTCGAGTGGGGTGAGTCCCATGGTGGTGTCAACGCATTTGCCATCGACAATGGCCGAAAGCGAACCGCCGTTGCCCACATGGCAGGTGATGATCTTGGTGCCCTCGGCCGGAATGCCCAGATACTCGCACACACGCTGCGACACGTAGCGGTGGGAAGTGCCGTGGAAACCGTAGCGGCGCACGCCATACTGCTGGTAGAGCTCGTAGGGAACGGCATACATGTAGGCATAGTCGGGCATGGTTTGGTGGAAGGCGGTGTCGAAGACACCTACCTGCGGCACGTCGGGCAGGATGGCACTGACCGCTGCCACACCCTTCAGGTTGGCCGGGTTGTGGAGCGGAGCAAGGTCGTTGCAGGCCTCGAAGGCGGCCAACACCTCGGGAGTGAGCACCACCGACTGGCTGAACTTCTCGCCTCCGTGCACCATGCGGTGGCCTACGGCATTGATTTCGGAAAGCGAGCGGATGGCACCATACTCGGCGTTGGTGAGGGTCTCGAAAATAAACTGGATGCCGGCAGTGTGCTCTGGAATGTCTTTCTCAAGCACCTTCTTGCCTCCTGTGGGGAGGGTGAACTTCAGGAAGGAACCTGCCATGCCGATTTTCTCTATGCCGCCCTGTGCGATGACGCTGCGGTCGGTCATGTCGAACAGTTTGTACTTGATGGACGAACTGCCACAATTCAATACTAATATCTTCATTGTCGTACAATTGAATGGGTTAAGCCTTCTTGGCCGCAATGGCCTGGTTGGCGGTGATGGCTATCATCTTATACACATCGTCGATGGAACAGCCACGGCTGAGGTCGTTGACCGGCCGTGCGATGCCCTGCAGGATGGGGCCGATGGCCGTGGCTCCACCGAGGCGTTCCACCATCTTGTAAGAGATGTTCCCCACTTCGAGGCAGGGGAACACCAGCACGTTGGCATGGCCTGCAATGGCCGAGCCCGGAGCCTTGCTGGCACCGATCGAAGGTACGAGCGCGGCATCGGCCTGCAGCTCGCCGTCGATTTTCAGATCGGGAGCCATCTCCTTGGCCAATGCGAGTGCGGCGGTCACCTTATCGACCACCTCGTGCTTGGCGCTGCCCTTGGAGGAGAAGCTCAACATGGCCACACGCGGGTCGTCGAAGCCGGCCACAGCCTTGGCGGTCTGTGCGGTGCAGACGGCAATCTGTGCCAACTGGTTGGCGTCGGGCATGGGGGTGACGGCCACGTCGCCAATGACGAGCAGTCCATTCTCACCATACTGTGTGGCTTTGGACACAAGCAACATGCCACCACTGACACAGCTGATGCCCGGCACGGTCTTGATGATCTGGAGGGCAGGACGAAGCACGTTGCCCGTGGTGTTGCGTGCACCGGCCAGCTGTCCGTCGGCATCGCCGTTCTTGATGATCAGGCAACCCAAGTAGAGTGGGTCGAGCACCTTCCGCTGTGCCTCTTCCAATGTCATGCCCTTGGCCTTGCGGAGCTCGAAGAGCAGGTTGGCGTATTCGGCTTTCTTGGGATGGTTCTCAGGGTCTATGATGGTGGCTTGGCAGATGTGTGTCAGTCCCCATTCGTCGGCCAAAGCCTTCAGCTTGTCGGGATTGCCAATGAGAATGATGTCGGCCACGCCGTCGGCAAGGATGCGGTCGGCAGCCTTGAGTGTGCGTTCTTCATCGCCTTCGGGGAGTACGATGCGTTGCTTGCATGCTTTGGCACGGGCAACGATTTGTTCGATAATGTCCATAATACAATGATTTATGTTGGTTAGATTTGAAATTCTTTCTTGCGTAGCACGAAGTTGCTTCCTAAATACTTCTCGCGGACAACAGGGTTCACGGCCAGTTCCTCGGGGGTACCCTTGAACAGGATGCGCCCTTCGAAGAGCAGGTAGGCACGGTCGGTGAGGCGGAGTGTCTCCAAGGCGTTGTGGTCGGTGATGAGGATGCCGATGTTCTTGTCCTTGAGTTTCCAGACCACCCGTTGGATGTCCTCCACCGCGATGGGATCGACACCGGCAAAAGGCTCGTCGAGCATGATGAACTTGGGGTCGATGGCGAGACAGCGGGCAATCTCGGTGCGGCGTCGCTCGCCACCCGACAACTGGTCGCCCAGGTTCTTGCGCACCTTTTGCAGGTTGAACTCGGCAATGAGGCTTTCGAGCTTGTCTTTTTGGTAGTCCTTGGGTTTGTCGGTGAGTTCGAGCACGGACGCGATGTTGTCCTCGACGCTCATCTTACGAAACACCGACGCTTCTTGTGCCAAGTAGCCGATGCCACTTTGCGCCCGCTTGTAAACCGGATAGCCGGTGATGTCGAGGTCGTTGAGGTAGATGTGTCCTTCGTTGGGGGTGATGAGCCCGGTGGTCATGTAGAAAGAGGTGGTCTTCCCCGCTCCGTTGGGTCCGAGCAGACCCACAATCTCGCCTTGCCTCACGTCGTACGACACGTGGTTGACGACCGTACGCTTGCCATATTTCTTCACCAGATTGTCGGTGCGGAGTATCATCTTTTCTGCTTCCATGCGACTGAAATTTTGGCAAAATTACTAAAAAACGTGCAATCCATGGTCATCTTCTATCCAAAAAAGGTTATTTTTGCAGCAAAATAAAGGAATGGATCTATTACGGCCGATAGCCCAGACGGGCAAATACTTTGCCATGATGGGGCGCGTGTGTGCCCGTCCGGAGCGGATGCGCGTCTTCGTGAAGCAGTACATGAAGGAAATGGTGTCGTTGGGGACAAGCTCGATAGGCATCGTACTGCTCATCTCCGTGTTCATCGGGGCGGTCATCATGATGCAGATGGCCATCAATGTGACCAGTCCGTGGATGCCCCGCTTTGCCGTGGGCTACACGACGCGCGAGATCCTGCTGCTGGAGTTCTCGTCGTCGGTGATGTGTTTGATTCTGGCAGGCAAGGTGGGAGCCAACATCGCCTCGGAGATAGGCACGATGCGGGTGACCCAACAGATAGACGCGCTTGAGATCATGGGCGTGAACTCGGCTTCCTACTTGGTGCTGCCCAAGGTGCTGGGGCTGATGACGATGATGCCGGTGCTGGTGGTCTTCGGCATCTTCGCCGGTATTTTCGGAGCATTCTTGACCTGTTGGGTGAGCGGCATTGTGAACGCCTCGGACCTGGAATTCGGTATGCAGTATGAGTTTGAGGAGTGGCATGTGTGGGCAAGCCTCATCAAGTCGGTGTTCTTTGCGTATGTCATAGCCAGCGTGTCGGCCTTCTACGGCTACAACGTGGAGGGCGGTTCGGCGGCCGTGGGCAAGGCAAGCACCGACTCGGTGGTGACGTGTAGTGTGCTCATCCTGTTTTCGGACTTGATACTGACCCAACTGTTGATGGGATGATAGAGTTGAGATCGATATACAAGTTGTTTGATGGCCGTGAGGTGTTGCACGACATCAGCGCACGGTTTGAGAGTGGCAGGACCAACCTGATTATCGGTCAGAGCGGTTCGGGCAAGACGGTGTTGATGAAGAACATCGTGGGACTGCTGACACCCGACCGGGGCGAGGTGTTGTATCACGACCGGAACTTCATCCAGATGAGCCGGCGCGAGAAGAAAAGGTTGCGTCAGGAGATGGGCATGATATTCCAGAGTGCGGCGTTGTTCGACTCGATGTCGGTGCTCGAAAACGTGATGTTCCCATTGGACATGTTCTCGGCCGACACCTACCGCGACCGAATGCGCAGGGCCAAGTTCTGCTTGGACCGTGTGAACCTGGCCGACGCCATCGACAAGAACCCGGGGGAACTGAGCGGCGGTATGCAGAAGCGTGTGGCCATCGCACGTGCCATTGCGCTGAACCCCAAGTACCTGTTTTGCGACGAGCCCAATTCGGGACTCGACCCGAAGACCTCGCTGGTGATCGACGAGCTGATTCACGACATCACGGTGGAATACGACATGACCACCATCATCAACACCCACGACATGAACTCGGTGCTTGGCATCGGCGAGAGCATCATCTTCATCTGCGATGGCCGGAAGGAGTGGGAGGGCTCGAAGCACGACATATTCAAATCGAAGAACGAGCAACTGAACAAATTCATTTTCGCCTCCGACCTATTGAGAAAGGTGAAGGAAGAGCAGGAAAACACACATAAACCACCACAGCCATGACCACCCTACAACTGATGCTGGCGGCGATAGCGGGTATTGTGTTGCTGCTGATACTCATTATCAAGTACAAGCTCCATGCGATGCTTGCCATCCTGGTGGGAGGCGTGTTGACGGGATTGTTGGCCGGCATGTCGTTCGATGAAATCGTAGCTTCGGTCAACGATGGAGTGGGGAATACGCTGAAAGGCATTGCCTTGTTGGTGGGTTTGGGTTCCATGTTTGGCGCGATGTTGGAAATATCGGGCGGAGCCCAGGCTCTGGCCGTGACGATGGTGAACCGCTTTGGCGAACGGAAGGCCGCCTGGGCCTTGGCACTGACCGGCCTGTTGATAGCGATACCGGTGTTTTTCGATGCCGGACTGATTATCCTGATACCATTGGCGTTCTCGCTGGCGCGACGTACGAAACGCTCCACCCTGTACTATGCCATCCCCTTGTTGGCCGGACTGGCCGTAGGACATGCCTTCATTCCGCCGACTCCCGGCCCAGTGTTGGTGGCAGGGATGCTGGGCGTGGATCTGGGATGGGTCATCGCGATAGGCTTGGCGTGTGGTCTCGTGGCTTTGCCGGTGGCCGGTCCGTTGTGGGGAAGCTATTGCGGAAACAAATACCCGCTGGCCGTGCCAGAGCATGTGCTGAAGGCCTCGGAGGGTTCGACGGGAAAGTTGCCCAGTGTGAAGGTGGTCATTGGCATTATCCTCATACCGTTGGCACTGATTGTCCTGAAATCGGTGGCTGCGGTGGTCGATGCCTTGGAGCCGTTGCGGGCCATTCTTTCCTTTCTGGGAGAGCCGTTCGTGGCATTGACGCTGGCTACCATCGTGGCCATGATAGTGTTGGGAAAACGGTATGGCTACAGCAATGCGGAACTGGAGCAGCTGATGACCCGCTCGCTCTCGCCTGTGGGTCTCATTCTGTTGGTGACGGCTTGCGGAGGAGTGTTGCGCTACATCCTGCAAAACTCAGGATTGGGAAATGCGATAGGCGAGGCTGTGAGTGCCTCGGCACTGCCCTTGGTGATTGTGGCTTTTGTGGTGGCGGCCTTGGTGCGTGTGTCGGTAGGTTCGGCCACGGTGGCTATGGTGATGGCGGCAGGCATCATCGCATCCATGCCCGAGGTGACGGCCTTGCCACCCGTACAGCTGGCCTGCATCACGGCATCGGTGGCAGGAGGGGCTACGGTGTGCTCGCACTTCAACGATTCGGGTTTCTGGTTGGTGAAATCATTACTCGAAATGGATGAGAAAACCACACTGAGAACCTGGACGCTCATGGAAACGTGGGTTGGAAGTGTGGGATTTCTGGTAGCACTGACCATCTCACTGATTTTCGGATAGGTGGTTGTTTCAATGGTGCTTACGCCATGAGCGCGGATGAAAAACAGATGAGACAAATGATTGGACGACCTTTTGTGAGATAGAATCGTACAAACGACATGGAATCGAAAAACATAGATGAAAGAAAAATCATGAAAAAAATGTTCGCTATTGCATTGGCATCGCTCATGTTGGTGTCGTGCGCACAGAAAACAAAGAATGTTTCTACTATGACAGAACCCACGACCATCGCCTGGATCGAGGACAAGCCAGGCCCTACACTTCAGAACCATAGGATATACCCTTCGGTTCCCGATTCGCTTTGGGAGGCGTTGGGGTTGCAGGAGGGTGTGCCATCGAGCATGAGTTGCTTCTTGCTCAAGGCCGAGGGCAAGACCATTCTGCTCGATGCGGGACTTGGGTCGCCTGCCAGTCAGCTCCTTCCTAAGTTGAAGGAAGCAGGTGTGACTCCCGACGACTTGGAACTGATATACATCAGCCACATGCATCCCGACCATATCGGAGGATTGCTTAAGGATGGGGGACGGGTCTTCCCGAACGCAGGGTTGTGGATCAATCGAGTGGAGGCTGAGGCTTGGAAAGCCATGGATGCCGAGAAGGCCTCGCTTCCACATGCGGTTTTGTCGGCCTACGAGGACAACCTCCATTTGTTTGAGGCTGGCGATACGCTGGCCGGAGGTGTCGTTGCGATGGCAGCATACGGCCATACGCCTGGACATACGGTTTTCCAGAAGGACAGCATCCTGATTATCTCCGACTTGGTGCATGGCGCGGCATTGCAGTTGGGACATCCGGAGTATTGCCCATTTTACGACATGGATCCAGAGACGGCCACGGCATCAAGGAAGCGACTGTTGGAGTATGCCCGAAAGAATCGTCTCACGATGTATGGTATGCACTTGCCAGAACCTGGGTTCGTTCAAGCACCCTAATATAAATGAGAAGCTCATGAAGATACTCGGCAACATCGTATGGTGGATTTTCGGCGGACTTGAGGCCGCCATTGGTTATTTCACCGCCAGTTTGGCATTGGCGTGTACCATCATTGGCATCCCGATAGCCTTGCAGACACTCAAGATAGGTTTGCTCTGCCTTTGGCCGTTTGGCTCTGAGGTGAGGGACACACAGAGCCCTACGGGTTGCATTCGCATTCCACTCAATCTGCTATGGCTGATATTCGGAGGCTTGTGGGCTTGGCTGATGCACGTGTGCTTCGGATTGCTGCTCTTCATCACGGTGGTCGGCATCCCATGGGGGAAGCAACACTTCAAGATGGCGAGGCTTTCGATTGCTCCATTCGGGAAGGACGTGGAATTGGGTATATAGACTTTTCTGACGGACAGGCATGAGGATAACTTCGCTCATAGACGACACAAGCCGTAAGGGATTGCCTACAGAACACGGTCTCAGCCTTTACATCGAGAAAGACGATGGGCAGAAAGTGTTGTTCGACATGGGGCAACATGCGTTGTTCGCACGGAATGCGGAGACATTGGGCCTGAGCATTGCCGATGTGGATGTGGCGGTGGTGTCGCATGGACACTACGACCATGGCGGTGGACTGGGGACTTTCTTGGCTACGAACACAGAGGCGAAGGTATTCATAAACAGAGAGGCCTTCCTACCTCACTATTCGCTACGTGACACGGGACTGACCTACATCGGTTTGGATGCTGAGTTGAAGGATAGCGAACGATTGGTGTTCTGCACGGATGTCGCACGCATAGACGATGGCATGACACTCTTTGCCAATGTTCAGGGCAACTGTTGTCATCCCACCGGCAACCGACTGCTGTTCGGGCCTTCTGAGCACGAGAACGACACATTCGGCCATGAGCAGAACCTTATCGTAGAGGAGGCAGGCAAAACGGTGGTGTTTGCAGGATGTGCGCATCGTGGCATCGTGAACATCCTTCGAAGGGCGGAAGAGCTGATGGGCAGAGCCCCCACCCATGTGGTTGCAGGAATGCACCTGACAAAGAGCGGCCTTGACAAGTCGGAGGAAGACTTGTCCATCAGGACACTTGCTGCGGAACTTTTGCATTACAACGGCACCATGTTCTATACCATGCACTGTACAGGAGAGGAACCATTCGGAAAACTCAAGTCGCTCATGGGTGCACGGATTGCATACGTGGCTTGTGGCGACAGTATAACAATATGAATCTGGATTTTAAATTGTGAGTTATGAAAAGCATACGAATTGAAAACATGAAAAGTTTGATTGTCTCTTTGCTCTTGGTATGTCTCACTTTCGCATCGTGCGGAAAAGCACGACAAAGCGGGCCGTTGGTGACAAAGGAAAAAGTAATCCATCCTTGTTTGCTGTTGGCTGCTGGGGAAGAACAGAAAATCCGGGAGAATCTGAAACAGTCGGAAGAGCTGCGCATTGTCGAGGACAATATTTTTGCCCTCGCGGAAGAGGCCCTCACCAAAGAGCCTGCACGCTATGTCATGGAGGGAAGGCGACTGTTGAGCGTGTCGCAATGTTACCTCAAGGAGGTGTTCGCCTTGGCATACGCTTACCGCATGACCCACAAGCAGAAGTACCTCGACGCTACCGTAAAACGTTTGGAGAAGGCGTCTGCGTTTTCCACCTGGAACCCCTCGCATTTCCTCGATGTGAGCGAAATGACCATCGCCATGGCTATCGGTTACGACTGGCTCTACGACAAGTTGTCCGAACAGACTAAACAACTGGTGGAACAAGCCATCGAGACAAAAGCCTGGGACGAAGCACTCTCAGGCAACTATTGGTGGGATCGTGGCAACGACAACTGGAACCAAGTGTGCAACACGGGCATGGTGATGAGCGCACTTGCCCTCTACGACAAGAAGCCGGAGAAGGCTCGGCAGCTCATCGACAAATATTACGAGAGTATCAAGCTGCCCATGGAGGCCTACGGGCCTGATGGAGGCTACCCCGAGAGTTTCATCTACTGGCATTACGGTACAGGCGTGAATGGCATGTGCAATGCAGCCTTACGCACGGCCGGCATGGAGCCATACGAAACAGAACCCTTCCTGAAATCGGCTTACTTCTACCAAAACATGATTTCACCCACGGGCAGCTTCTACAACTTCAACGATGCCCCGGCTTGTGGTTCCATGCACATATCCATACATCCCGAAATCAGATTCACCCACTGCTACGACATTGGTGTACGCGAGACCCCAGAGGTCATTTTCGACCCTGCCATTTTCTATTTTGCCGGTGTGCTGAACGATGCCTCCTTGCTTTGGTGGCCTATGAAACTCATCAAAAAGCATCCTGACATGATTCGGCATCGTATGCTTCCCTTGGCGTTGATTTTCACCAAAGACCTGAAGATTACCGATGTCAAGGCTCCTACCACGCTTACCTGGACCTGTCAGGGCATTACACCGCTCTATGTCACTCGCTCGGCCTGCAACGACCCTAACGCCGCCTTCTTCGGTGTAAAGGGTGGAAAGGCTCATGCAAACCATGGACACATGGATGCGGGATCGTTTGTTTTCGAGGTCGATAGTGTGCGTTGGGCTGTGGATCAAGGCAGCGAGGATTATTACAGCATCGAATCCATGGACATGGATCTTTGGAATGGCACACAGGGTGGCGACCGTTGGAAATTGCTCAGTTATGGCAATGAATTCCACAACACCATCATGCTTAATAACGAACAACTTATTGCTGAGGCCTATGCTCCGATTACCCAGACTTTCGACGAGGGCGACCGACGTGGAGCGGTAATCGACTTGACACCTGTATTCCATAATGTGAAGCAAGTGACGCGCCGCATCTGTCTGACAAACGAACGTGTGCTTGAGGTGTGCGACACCCTGACAACCACCAAGAATCTCCCCATGCGGTGGACCATGCTCACCACCAAGGACACGAAGGTTGTTGTTGAATCGGACAGCCGCATACTCCTCGAACGCAATGGCAAACGGTTGGCAGTCGAAATAGATGCTCCGCTGAAAGTCGTTACTGCCTCCTGGCCTTGCAAGGCCGACAACGATTATGAAACATCCGATGCCATTGCTGTCGGATTTAACACACAACTTCCGGCCAATCGGGAGCACGTGTTCCGCGTAAGATTGGTGCCACAGCCTTGAACATCAATAGAAAACACCTCAAACTTGAATTGAGAATTAAGCTTGAAGGTGAACGCTAAATAATAAATGGTAATATAAATTGAAAACATGAAAGGTTTGATTGTCTCTTTAGTTTTAGTGTGTCTTACTTTCACATCGTGCGGAAACGTAACGGACAAATCGAGTCCATCCGCTGAGAAAATCAGAAAGGTGGTGTATGTCATCATCGACGGAGTGCCTGCTGACATGATTGAACGGCTCGATTTGCCAAACATTCAGGAAATCGCCTCGCGAGGCTGTTATGCACGAAGCTATGTGGGTGGAACGGTGGGAAGGTACGACCAAACACCAACCATCTCAGCCGTTGGCTACATGGACATTCTGACTGGTACGTGGGTGAACAAGCACAATGTGCCAGGAAACAGCAACCTGAAACCCAACTACAACTATTGGACACTGTTTGAGATAGCCAAGAAGCAAGACCGTGAGGTGACGACCGGGCTTTTCTCAAGTTGGGAGGATAACAGAACCGTGCTGCTTGGTGAAGGCAAAGCAGAAACCGACAGCCTTCAGATAGATTTCGTGGCCGATGGCTTTGAGAAGGACAAAGAGACTTTCCCCCCTCGGAAACACGACCTGCATATTTTCGACATCGACGAACATGTGTCGAAAACAGCCGCTGAATGTATCCGTAACAATGCACCCGACTTGAGTTGGGTCTATCTGTGGTACACAGACGATGCTGGACATATCTTTGGCAATGGCGACACGTTCGACGAGTTTGTGAGACTGGCCGACAAGCAGATTGGCAGGGTGTGGGAGGCCGTGAAATATCGTGAGGCGAATTTCAATGAGGAATGGATGTTTATTGCCACCACCGACCATGGGCGGACTTACGACGGCTACCATCATGGAGGACAGTCCGTACGCGAGCGGACGACATGGGTTTCCATCAATAAGTCGGTGAACGAACGACTCGGCGGTGGAGGTAGCGCGGCTACCGACATCAACCCATCGGTGTGCAGATTCATGAATTTCAGTGTGCCTCGCGATGTGAGATGGGAGCAAGACGGTGTGTCTTTCTATGGCGATGTGGATGTTGTCGATATGGATTTGTGTCCGCACGACAGCACGGTTGTGCTTTCCTGGCGATGCGTGAATCCGAAGGCAGAGGTGGATGTCTGGGCGGCACCGACAAACAAGTTCAAACAGGGCGAACGCGATGAATGGATAAAGGTTGGCTCTGTAGCTTCTGCATCAGAGACCTTCACGGTTGACCTGGCAGCATTGCCTGCATCGGACTTCTATAAATTTGTGCTCGATACACCAAATGGTTCACTCAATCGATGGTACGAAAGCGTGCCCGAAAAATATACCCATTTCAAGTTGGGCGTAAGCCAATAAAACAGGAAAAGGATGGAGGATATTGCCATATTATTCAATAATGTGTTCCAGAGGAACAAAATGAGTGTTGCCACAGCCGAGAGTTGCACCTCAGGGCAGGTGGCTGCATGCATTACCTCTGTACCAGGAGCATCGGTTTTCTTCAGGGGAGGCGTAGTGGCCTACTCCAATGAAGTGAAAGAGCAGGTGCTGGGGGTCAGGCATGAAACTTTGGAAACGCATGGTGCTGTGAGTGAGGAAACGGTGGTGGAAATGGTGCATGGTGTGCAACAACTGATGAATGTGCGTTGTGCCGTGGCCACTTCGGGAATAGCAGGGCCTGGCGGAGGGTCGCCAACCAAACCTGTAGGGACTATTTGGACGGCTGTTGCCTTTGATGACAAAGTGCTGACATTCAAACTTACCGGCGACAGGGGACGCGAGGAAAATGTGCGGAAGGCGGTGCGATTTGTGTTGATGCAGCTGTTGAAATTGGTTCCGATGGAAGAAAATAAGATATGATAGACGAATTATTTGTGAAATAGTTTGGCAGATTAAAATAAAAGTGCTTATTTTGCACTCCGTTTGGAATATAAACGCAAAGAAGGAAATTAAAATAAAAACAGATATGTCGAAGATTTGTCAAATTACCGGAAAGAAAGCTATGAATGGCTGCAACGTTTCACACTCAAAGAGACATACAAAAAGAACATTTGATGTGAACTTGTTTAAGAAGAAATTCTACTATGTGGAGCAGGACTGCTGGATTCGCCTAACATTGAGTGCCAACGGATTGAAAACCATCAATAAGAAGGGACTTGACGCTGCACTGAACGATGCGGTGGCAAAGGGATATTGCGAGTGGAAAGACATCAAGATTATCGGATAATACAATCATAGAATACAGTTATGGCTAAGAAAGTTAAAGGTAATAGGGTGCAAGTTATTCTGGAATGTACTGAGATGAAGAATAGTGGTCTGCCTGGTACTTCTCGTTACATTACTACCAAAAACAGAAAGAACACTACAGAAAGATTGGAGTTGAAAAAGTATAACCCAATCCTGAAGAGAATGACAATTCACAAAGAAATTAAGTAATACGATTTAAACTATGGCAAAGAAAGCAGTCGCAACCCTTCAGACAGGTCGTCAGGAAGGTCGTAATTATACGAAGGTCATCAAGATGGTCAAGTCGCCAAAGACTGGTGCTTATATCTTTGATGAACAAATGGTTCCAAACGAGAAGGTTCAAGAATTCTTTAAGAAGTAATCAATTCGACTTTTCATAAGTAATACAGACGGTTCTCGATTGGGAGATTGTCTTAAAGAAATAGGGTTGTATGTTTTGCATACAACCCTATTATTTTGCAGTTTCTATAGTCTAATGGATAGGTCGGTATGTCAGGGATTTTTTTCGTTGAGCTTTGCCTCATTCCAAAGTCTGTCCATTTCGTCCAAGGAGAGTTCCTTTAGGTTCTTGCCTTGCCCCAATGTGTGTTTTTCCAAGTAGTTGAACCGTCGGATGAATTTTTGGTTGGTACGTTCAAGTGCATTTTCCGGATTGATGTGAAAGAGCCGAGCCGCATTGATGAGGCTGAATAAGACATCGCCAAACTCGTTGGTGGCTTGTTCTTCGTCCTTATTGCTCAGTTCCTGTTCAAATTCGGCGATTTCCTCTTTCACTTTCTCCCAAACTTGGCTTCGTTCTTCCCAGTCGAAGCCTACGTTCCGAGCCTTGTCCTGTATGCGGTAGGCCTTGATGAGTGCGGGTAAGGCAGTGGGGACACCACTCAAGACGCTTTTGTTGCCGTCTTTTTCCTTCATCTTGAGTTGTTCCCAGTTTTGCAACACTTCCGCCACATCGTTGGTTTGTTGTTCGCCAAACACGTGTGGATGACGGAATACGAGCTTGTCGCACTCTTTATCACACACGTCCTTGATGTCGAAATCGCCCGTCTCACTGCCTATCTTGGCGTAGAACAGCACGTGTAGCAACACGTCGCCAAGCTCCTTGCAAATGTTGTGCTTGTCGTTGTTTATGATGGCCTCGCACAATTCGTAGGTCTCTTCGATGGTGTTTGGCCGGAGGCTTTCGTTGGTTTGTTTCTTGTCCCACGGACATTTTACCCGCAATTCGTCCAGAATGTCGAGAAAACGTCCGAAGGCTTCAAGTTTCTCTTCCCTTGAGTGCATGGCATGAAGGATTACTTGGCAAAGCTGACAGCACGTGTCTCGCGGATGACTGTAATCTTCACTTGTCCTGGATAAGTCATCTCGTCTTGTATTTTCTTGGCAATCTCGTTGCTGAGGCTTTCGGTTTGTTGGTCGTCAATTTTGTCTGCTCCGACGATGACGCGCAACTCGCGACCGGCTTGGATGGCGTAAGTCTTTGTTACGCCCGGATATGAGGCTGCCAATTGCTCAAGATCGTTGAGGCGTTTGATGTAGGCTTCCACGATTTCCCTACGTGCACCTGGACGGGCACCGCTGATGGCATCGCACACCTGTACGATGGGCGACAATAAACTGGTCATCTCCACTTCGTCGTGGTGCGCACCGATGGCGTTGCAAATATCCGGTTTCTCCTTGAATTGTTCGGCGAGTTTCATGCCATACAATGCGTGTGGAGTCTCGGGGTCTTCATCGGGCACCTTGCCTATGTCGTGAAGCAGACCGGCACGACGTGCTCTCTTGGGATTCAAGCCAAGTTCGGATGCCATGACTGCGCAGAGGTTTGCTGTCTCGCGTGCATGTTGCAGCAGGTTCTGTCCGTATGACGAGCGGTATTTCATCTTGCCGACAATGCGGATCAATTCTGGATGCAGCCCATGGATGCCCAAATCGATGGCAGTGCGCTTGCCTGTTTCGATAATCTCGTCTTCCACTTGTTTCTGTACTTTGGCGACAACCTCTTCGATGCGTGCAGGGTGGATGCGTCCGTCGGCGACGAGTTGATGTAGGGCAAGGCGTGCGATTTCGCGGCGAACAGGGTCGAAGGCACTGATGACGATGGCTTCGGGCGTGTCATCAACCACGATTTCCACACCAGCGGCAGCTTCCAATGCGCGGATGTTTCGACCTTCTCGTCCAATGATGCGTCCCTTCACTTCATCGGAGTCGATATGGAAAACAGTGACGGAATTTTCAATGGCTGTTTCCGTAGCCACCCGCTGGATGCTTTGGATGATGATGCGTTTCGCTTCCCTTGTGGCGGTGAGCTTGGCATCATCTACAATGTCGTTGATGTAGCTCTGCGCTTGGGTCTTGGCTTCATCCTTTAAGGATTCTATGAGTCTTTCCTTAGCCTCCTCGGCACTTAGTCCAGAGATGTTTTCGAGTTTTTCGCGTTCCTGGTTTTGCAGTTTATTGAGTTCTTCTTTTTTCTTGTCGATGACGGTGAGTTGGGCTTCCAGGTTTTCCTTGATGGTTTCTGCTTCGGCGCGTTTGCGTTGCAGCTCCTCTTGTTTCTGGGTCAACACGATTTCGCGTTGCTTCAACTTATTCTCGGCTTGTTGGAATTTTTGGTTACGCTGTGCCACTTCGCGCTCCAAATCGGCCTTTTTGTTGAGAAACTTCTCTTTGACTTCCAACAGCTTATTCTTTTTCAATACTTCGGCTTCCACTTCAGCCTCTTTCATCATTGCATTGTATCTGTTCTTCAGGACATACCTGAAAACAACGTATGCAAGACCTCCTCCTACGAGAAGGCATACAATTCCAATAATAATATTCAAAATCATTTTCTTTGCGTTAAATGGTTAATGATTATCCTAATACAATTTTATTTTCTTGTTTCTTCGGTTGTGATGTAACCTTCAATTTCTGTAGTCCATTTCTCCAATTTTTCCACCAAAGGTTGTGCGTCGGTGCGTTTGTTGGCTACCAGCATACGGTGTGCCAAATCCAAAGCGACCATAGACAACAGCTTTTCCTTGGGCAATGTCGGGAATTTGTCGCGGTACCTATTTATAAAGGTGTTGCATTCCTTTGCTGCGTCACGATAGATTTGCTCTCTGTTACGTTTGATGGTCATGGGATATTTTTCCCCATCTACCAACAAGTGTATTTTCATCATTACTTCATCCATGTGGCTCAGATTTTTCGAGTTGCCTTTAGTTCTTCAGCATTGCGATACATTTATCCACCGTGTGGATAAGTCTGTTGAGTCGTTTCTTGGTCGATTCAATGTCGTTGTCGTAGAGTGTGAGCATGCGAGCCGACATCAGGTCGGTGTATTGCGACTCCTGTTGTCTCAATTGAGATTGTAGTTGCAACAACTCATCGTTTTTTTGGGCAAGCTGCGCCTTCAATGCTGCATTTTCCTTTTTCATGTTATCAAACATGAACATGAGGTGCCTCAGCCTTGCCTCAAACGTTTCAAGCATAACGGTGTAGTCGTTGGCCATTGCAGGACTTCTTTACTCTTTTGGCTTGGGCTCTTTCTTGGCTAACAGAACGATGTTGTAAACGTATTCGACCATCCAGTTTTGTGAGTATCCCAGTTTATGCTGATACTGATGGATGGTGGCACAGGTTTTCCTCACTCCGTTGTCTTTCCAGTCGGTCTTGGTCATGATGTCGTTTACGGCCTTTTCGCACATCGAACGCAGCATTTTCTTGAATATCGATGGCATCCTGAATTTCCATTGCATTAGGTTGCCAATGAGCATCATCAAGTCCTGACTGAATCCTTGGAACATAAACAGGTAGTTCTTCACGTCGTTGACGTTCCTCACATTTTTTTTTACGGAACTGTCGATTTCACTGAAAAACGAATCGGGTAGTCCATACAAGTCAATCAGCATTTTCTTACAGCGCGACTTTTCGGCAATCCCCAACTTGTTGTTTTGGGTGGCAACTTTCAAAGTGCGTTTGAAGACAGCCAAATCGGGTAGGAAATTGATGTTTGTGATGCCGATATTCGATGCCATCGAACCTTGATAATATACGCGGATAAGCTGCATGAAGTCCTCCATGCCGCCAATGCGATACTCCTCTTGAGGTTTCTTGCCAAATAATTTTGAAAATATATTCATATATTTGTTGCATTATAGTTTCCGACGCGAAATTAGCAAAAATTATTCGCTTCACAATATGTTTTCTTCTTTCTTTACGAAAAATGTAACGCCCCATGGGTAAAAAAGAAGAACATGCCAAGCGACATGTCCTCTTTTTTAATTATTAGCCGTCCAGGAATTATAAGCTGTTCAAGGGGGTGTCCTATTAAGTGGTGTTCTATTGATTACCTGGGTTAAGAAGCTGTTTTGAAATGTTCCAATTAATCTTTTATGAAATCTTTCTGGCTGAAAAGTTCGTTTCTTTTCAGTCACAATGGAGCCCCATTGCTCCTTCAAATAAGCGAATTTTCATCTCGAAAATCTTTCATGAAATTTTTAGAAGCTGTTTAAATTTTAGTCGCAAATTTTGTTATACATGAGCCGGCAGAA
>JAUNNV010000148.1 GCA_030531335.1 Bacteroidales bacterium | reverse complement strand
GTGGGCGTTGACGGATTCGAACCGCCGACCCTCTGCTTGTAGGGCAGATGCTCTAAACCAGCTGAGCTAAACGCCCAATCGTTCTCGTTTCAAAAGCGATGCAAAGATATGGCTTTTTTTTTTATCTCCAAAACTTTTTGCGATTTTTTTCAGCAAAAATCATTTTTCCGCAAAACGTGCCGATTGCTCCGCAATGAGTGCCTCATCATCGAAATAGTTTATTTTCATTGCCTTTCGAACATCGTCAAGGGTTTTCGAGGCGGTTTCGCGTGCTTTCTCACAACCTTGCTTCAGTATGTCGTAAATGGCAGGAATGTCTTTTTCGAATTCCTTGCGGCGCGTGCGGATGGGTTCGAGTATTTCTTGCATCACCGATGCCAACAGCCGTTTCACCTTCACGTCTCCCAAACCGCCACGGGTGTAGTGGTCTTTGAGTTCCTGTAGGTTGGCATAATCGGGAAGATAACGTTGGAAATGCTCGTCGCGGCAGAAAGCGTCCAGATAGGTGAACACGGTGTTTCCCTCCAACTTGCCAGGGTCGCTTACTCGCAGGTGGGTCGGATCGGTGTACATGCTACGGATTTTCTTCTCCACCTCGTCGGCCGGATCGGACAGATAGATGCAGTTGCCAAGGCTCTTGCTCATCTTGGCTTGGCCGTCGGTGCCAGGCAGACGCAGACAGGCTGCATTGTCAGGGAGGAGTATCTCGGGTTCGACAAGCGTGTCGCCATAGATGAAATTGAACCGACGCACGATTTCGCGTGTCTGCTCAATCATGGGCTCCTGATCCTCGCCGACGGGAACCGTCGTGGCACGGAATGCCGTGATGTCGGCTGCTTGACTGATGGGATAAGTGAAGAAACCTACCGGGATGGAGGTCTCGAAGTTGCGCATCTGGATTTCTGTCTTCACGGTCGGATTGCGTTGCAAACGCGATACGGTGACCAAATCCATATAATAGAACGAGAGTTCAGTAAGCTCGGGTATCTGCGATTGAATGAACATGGTGGTTTTCGAGGGGTCGAGGCCACACGCCAGATAGTCGAGAGCGACTTCAACGACATTCTGCCGCACCTTTTCCGGGTTATCCATGTTATCGGTAAGAGCCTGGGCATCGGCAACAAATACAAACACCTTATCATATATACCCGAGTTCTGTAGTTCCACTCTTCGGCGCAACGACCCCACATAATGGCCAATATGAAGGCGTCCTGTGGGACGGTCGCCGGTGAGAATGATCTTTTCTTTCAACATTTTTCTTGTGTCATTTTAGGATTTGGATGCAAATATAATGCAAAACATTGAAAAATCGGAAGAAAATCAATCCTTTGTTTTGTGGTCAGCAAAATAAGTTGTTATTTTGCACAAACTACAACATGGGTATGAAAAAACAATTGACAAAAGTCCTGGTGCTGGGCTCTGGAGCCCTGAAAATCGGCCAGGCAGGTGAATTCGACTATTCAGGTTCACAAGCGCTCAAAGCACTACGCGAAGAAGGAATCAGTTCCGTATTGATCAATCCAAATGTTGCGACAATCCAAACCACCGATGGCATAGCCGACAAAGTGTATTTCCTGCCAGTGACTCCCCTGTTTGTTGAGGAAGTCATAGACAAGGAACGTCCTGATGGTATTTTGTTGGCATTTGGTGGGCAGACTGCCTTGAACTGCGGCACGGAACTCTACAATAAAGGTGTACTCAGGAAATACGGAGTAGAAGTACTTGGCACATCGGTGGAAGCTATCATGAACACGGAGGATCGTGAGCTGTTTGTGGAGCGACTGAACGAAATCCCAATGAAGACACCACGCAGTCATGCGGTCGAGAGCATGGAGGCCGCCCGAGAGGCCGCGCACGAATTAGGGTTCCCCGTCATGATTCGCTCTGCATACGCTCTGGGTGGCCAAGGTAGTGGCATTTGCACCGACGACGATTCGTTTGGCAAGCTGGCCGAAAGTGCGTTTACCTTCTCCGACCAGATTTTGGTGGAGGAGTCGCTAAAAGGTTGGAAAGAGATTGAGTTTGAGGTGATACGCGATGCCAACGACCATTGCTTCACGGTGGCCAGCATGGAGAACGTGGATCCTCTTGGCATACATACGGGCGAAAGCATCGTGGTGGCTCCTACCTGTTCGCTTTCGGAGGAACAAGTGAAATTCCTGCAAGAGATTTCAGTGAAATGCATCCGTCACCTGAACATTGTGGGCGAATGTAACATACAGTATGCCTTCAATGCAGAAACCAACGATTATCGCGTGATAGAGGTGAACGCCCGGCTGAGCCGCTCGTCGGCATTGGCATCAAAAGCCACGGGCTATCCGCTGGCTTTTGTTGCTGCAAAAATCGCGCTTGGATACACACTCGACCAGATAGGCGAGATTGGCACGCCAAACTCTGCCTACGTGGCTCCACAACTCGACTACCTGATTTGCAAGATTCCACGTTGGGACCTCACGAAATTTGCAGGGGTGAGCCGCGAGATTGGCTCAAGCATGAAGTCGGTGGGCGAAATCATGTCGATAGGCCGCTCGTTCGAGGAAATCCTGCAAAAGGGCTTGCGCATGATAGGCCAAGGTATGCACGGCTTCGTAGGCAACGAACACACACACTTCGACAACCTGGACGAAGAGTTGGCCAATCCTACCGACTTGCGCATCTTTGGCATTGCCGCAGCCTTAGAAGCCGGATACACCGTGGAACGGATTTCAGAACTCACGAAAATCGACCCATGGTTTGTTGTCCGCATGAAGAACATCGTGGATTTCGCCAAAGTGCTTGCGCAATACGACAAGGTGGCCGACCTGCCAGCCGACGTACTCCGCAAGGCCAAAGTGTTGGGATTCTCCGACTTCCAAATTGCACGCTATGTATTGAAACAGCATGGCAACATGGAGCGGCAACTACTGGAGGTTCGCAAACGCCGCAAGCAGCTCAACATACTTCCAGCCGTGAAACGCATCAACACGGTAGCTTCGGCACAACCCGAGCTGACCAACTACTTGTATCTGACGTATGCCGCAGAGGGTTACGACGTGAACTACTACAAGAATGCCAAGTCGGTGGTAGTGCTGGGGTCGGGAGCCTATCGCATAGGCTCATCCGTGGAGTTCGACTGGTGCTCGGTGAATGCCGTCACCACGGCCCGAAAGCTGGGCTACAAGTCCATCATGATCAACTACAATCCCGAAACAGTATCGACCGACTACGACATGTGCGACCGACTGTACTTCGACGAACTTTCGTTTGAGCGTGTGCTCGATGTCATCGACTTGGAACAGCCGGGAGGCGTGATTGTGTCGGTGGGTGGACAGATTCCGAACAATCTGGCCATGAAGCTCTACCGACAATCGGTTCCCATATTGGGAACCTCTCCCCTGAGCATCGACAATGCGGAGGATCGAAACAAGTTCTCGGCCATGCTCGACAGGCTTGGCATCGACCAACCAGCGTGGAAGGAACTCACCAGTCTGGAGGACATGGAGGACTTCGTGAACCGGGTGGGCTATCCGGTACTTGTCCGTCCGTCGTATGTGCTGAGTGGTGCAGCCATGAATGTGTGCTACGACGAGCAGGAACTGAAGGAATACCTGCAGGCCGCCAAGGAGGTGTCGAAGGAATACCCCGTGGTGGTGTCGCAATTCATGCAGGAGACCAAAGAAATAGAGTTCGACGCTGTGGCACAGGATGGTGAGGTGGTGGAATATGCCATATCAGAACACGTGGAGTTTGCCGGCGTACACTCGGGCGATGCCACGTTGGTGTTCCCTGCCCAGCGCATCTACATCGAAACGGCACGCCGCATCAAGCGCATCAGCCGCCAAATAGCCAAGGCACTGAACATTTCCGGCCCGTTCAACATCCAGTATCTGGCCAAGGACAACGAGGTGAAGGTCATCGAGTGCAACCTGCGCGCTTCTCGTTCGTTCCCGTTTGTCAGCAAGGTGTTGAAACGCAACTTCATCGAAACAGCCACGCGCATCATGCTGGGGGCTCCGTATGCCAAGCCCGACAAGAGCGCGTTCGACATCGATTGGATTGGTGTGAAGGCATCGCAATTCTCGTTCAGCCGCTTGCACCGTGCCGACCCTGTGCTGGGGGTCGATATGTCATCGACGGGCGAGGTTGGCTGCATGGGCGACGACTTCAAGGAGGCGTTGCTGAGTGCGATGATAGCCGTAGGGTATCATGTTCCGAAAAAGGCGGTCATGTTTTCGACCGGTGCCACCAAGTCGAAGGTGGAGCTGATAGAAAGCAGCGCCCTGTTGGCAAGCAAAGGATATCGGATTTATGCCACGGCAGGCACAGCCTCGTTCTTGGAGCAGCATGGCATTGCTGTGACACCCGTGTTCTGGCCCGATGAATGCGAGGATGCCAAGGAAAACGTGATGCAGATGATAGCCGAGCACAAATTCGACCTGATAGTGAATATCCCGAAAAACCACACGAAACGCGAGCTTACGAATGGCTATCGCATTCGCCGTGCTGCCATCGACCACAACATTCCGTTGATTACGAATGCACGACTGGCAAGTGCCTTCATCCAAGCTTTCTGTACGTTGTCCGAACACGACATCCAGATAAAGAGCTGGCAGGAGTATTGACAATAGAACCTGCACATCTACGGCGGCAATCTCGACGAATCGGCTTCGTTGGATTGTGGTTTGAACCATGCCATCGCCTTGTCGCTGCGACGATTTGCATCCCTTTCATTACTCGGCACGGTAAAAGTCGTGTGCGAGTGACTGCAAGCTTGCCGAAGGCAGCATGAAAAGTATAATCGCCGACGGTGGTTGTACAATCGGCGGCGGCGTTTATACTTTTCGAGGGCAAGTCATTGATTTGTTGCCTATATGGGAAGAATTATGTTTGCTATAGTAAGAAGCTGTTTTGGATAGCTTCATAATACAAATAATAATTGTTCATGAGCGATTGGAGTTACTGCCTTGCATAAATCATGGCTTAAATACAGAGCTTCAACAGTTGTTTCTTTTTTGCCCAATAGAAGACTTTGGCTGGAAAGTCCTACATTAAGCATTGTCTTTGACAGCATAGGTTTCCCCATT
>JAUNNV010000023.1 GCA_030531335.1 Bacteroidales bacterium | reverse complement strand
TCAACCTCTCAGACACCGAAATCTAATTTGGGTGACGCATTGACGAAGTCAGGAGGATTTTGTCTTCTTTTTGGACACGGACAATGATGGCAGGTGCCAAATTCGGATAAAACTCCTGACGACACTCCGGGCATTTCTTTCCGATAGCCGAAATCTGTCTCAATGGCGCGCCACACGTCGGGCAATAGCGGTAATTCCTGTCCCAATTCAATATTTCAAAAGCCTTTCCAGCCATATTGTATTCCTGCAAGGAAAGAATGTCGTAAGAAGCGCGGAGCTGCACCATCTGTTGTGTTTCAGAATCAGAAACCGTCCCCATCAATGAGAACGACCTGCACTCCATGCCATCCAAGACACCTATTGAATGAAGTGTGCAACCAACAGGAACTTTGACCGGCTCATTTTCACAACAAGGAACATGCCACGTGCCATCAGAAAAACGAACCAACAAACGGTCATTATAAAAAACAAACCATCGAATCATATCAAGACAAAAGCAAAAACAATCCCTGCCGACAACTGGCCGACAGGGATATACGTATTAAGACGAAACTTTAGCCGAGCATACTCAGCAAGATACCGGCGGCCACAGCCGAGCCAATCACACCGGCCACATTCGGACCCATGGCGTGCATCAGGAGGAAGTTGCTGGGGTTGGCCTTCTGGCCTTCCGTCTGAGAGACACGGGCAGCCATCGGCACTGCCGACACGCCAGCTGAACCTATCAACGGATTGATCTTCTCCTTCAGGAAGAGGTTCATGACCTTAGCGAAAATAACACCACCTGCGGTAGCGAAACTAAATGCCACGATACCCATGCAAAGGATACTAATGGTCTTGATGTCGAGGAAAGTACCGGCAGTTGCCGTAGCACCCACCGTAGTGCCAAGGAATATGACAACAATGTTCATCAACTCATTCTGGACTGTCTTGCTCAACCGTTCCACAACGCCACATTCCTTCATCAAGTTACCCAGCATCAAGCATCCGATAAGCGGAGCGGCATCTGGAAGGATAAGGGCAACCACAATGGCAATGGCTATAGGAAAGATAATTTTCTCCGACTTGCTGACAGAACGCAATTGGTTCATCTTGATCATACGTTCCTTCTGGGTAGTGAGCGCGCGCATGATAGGCGGCTGTATCACAGGCACCAATGCCATGTAGCTGTAGGCAGCGATGGCGATAGGTCCCAAAAGATGCGGAGCAAGCTTGGTAGTCAAGAATATGGACGTAGGCCCATCGGCACCACCGATAATACATATAGAACCTGCCTCGGCACTCGTAAAGCCCAGCGCATGGGCTGCCAAGAATGTCACGAAGATGCCAAGCTGAGCAGCAGCACCCAGAAGGAAGCTCTTCGGATTTGCGATCAGCGGACCGAAGTCTGTCATCGCACCTACACCGATAAAAATCAGACATGGATAAATGCCAGCTTTCACACCGATATAAAGAACATCGAGCAATCCACCCTCGGCCATCACATGCCGATAGCTGTGATAAAACTCGCTGTTAGGATTCAGGAACTCGTCGTTCCACATCTCCGTGTGGAACATGTTTGCACCGGGCAAGTTGGTAAGCAACATGCCGAATGCAATAGGCAAGAGAAGCAGAGGCTCGTATTCCTTCTTTATGGCCAGATAGAGCAAGAAACATGCAAGTGCTATCATCACCACATTCTTCCATCCTTCTCCGACAAAGAACTGGACAATGCCCATGCTTTCAAGGAACTTGGCGGAAGCTTCACCAAAGTTGAACTCTCCGGCAAAACAGCCCACCGAGACAAGCATCAGCACGAAAAAAACAAAAAATTTCTTTTTCATATTTCCGTACTTTAGGCAATTATTACAAGAACATCACCCACATTGACGGATGCACCCTGTTGAACATTGACTGCGGCTACCTTGCCGTCCCATTCGCAAACGATATCGTTCGACATCTTCATGGCTTCCATGACAACGAGGACATCGCCCTTCTTGACAGCCTGTCCGACAGCCACATTGATCTTTATCACAACGCCAGGAAGCGGAGCATTCACCGACTTGCCGCCAGAAGGGGCAGGAACTGCGGCAGGAGCGGCCTTCGGAGCCGGTGCGGCAGGAGCCTTCGGAGCCGGAGCAGCTTTCGGTGCAGGTGCGGCAGCAACCGCATCGCCGACAACCTCAACAAGTACATCGCCCTGATTCACACTCTGACCCACCTTAGCAACAACAGCCTTCACGGTACAATCGAATTCTGCCGTGACATTGTTTTCCATCTTCATGGCCTCCATTGTCAGCAACAAGTCACCCTTCTTGACTTTCTGGCCTGCAGAAACAAGAATCTTCGTGATATTGCCCGGAAGTGGGGCGGTCACCTTGGCAGCAGCACCTGCTGCTGCGGCGGGAGCTGCGGCAGCAGCTACGCCAACACGCTTAACTGGGCGTGCAGCCGTATGAGCTTCTCGTTCCACCTCTACGCTGTAGGTTTTGCCATTTACAGTCACCTGAGCACCAGATTCCTGTTCGTCAACCTGAGCCACGTATTCCTGTCCTTCTATCTTAAACTTAAATTCCTTCATTTTCCTTTGATTATAAATGTTTGTTTAACTCATGATGCCATGCAGAGGAATCGTTGTGCTGGATTGTCAAAACACCAGTCTCTTCATCATGTACATCCTTATAATATAAATAAAGAGCCATGGCAATTGCTGCCTTGTCCTTGTCGGATGCAGATGCCACAGGCTGTGCTGCCGCCATAGGCTGGGCCACTGGCGCAACAGACTTCTTGGGGGTGGCCTTCGCGAAATATCCGAATCCTATCAGCACGTAAACGAGCAAGACCAGAACCAGAAACACGACACCGAATCCCATGCCGGTCATCGCCCACACATCGCCCCAAGTAGTACCATTTACTAACAATAACTGTACCATAGCCGTGTATTAAAGTGGAATGTTTCCGTGTTTCTTTGCGGGGTTAGCCATCTTCTTGTCAGCCAGTTGGGCCAGGGCACGAATGATGCGGAAACGTGTATTGCGTGGTTCTATCACATCATCGATGTAGCCATACTTGGCTGCATTGTAAGGATTGGCAAACAGTTTCGTGTATTCTGCCTCTTTCTCCGCAATGAACGCTGCGGCATCGCCACCTTCTTCCTTAATGGCCTTTGCTTCCTTTGCATAAAGCACGGCAGCTGCACCGGCAGCACCCATCACGGCGATTTCAGCCGACGGCCATGCATAGTTCATGTCGCCACGAAGCTGCTTGCAGCTCATCACAATGTGGGAACCGCCATACGACTTGCGCAAAGTGACCGTAACCTTCGGTACGGTACATTCGCCAAAGGCATACAACAGCTTGGCTCCATGCAGGATAACAGCATTGTATTCCTGACCTGTACCCGGCAAGAATCCCGGCACATCCACCAATGTAACCAAAGGAATGTTGAATGCGTCGCAGAAGCGGACGAAGCGGGCTGCCTTGCGCGAGGCATTGCAATCGAGCACACCAGCCATGAACTTAGGTTGATTGGCCACAATACCCACCGACTCGCCGTTGAAACGTGCGAAACCTACGATGATGTTCTTTGCGAAATTAGGCTGAACCTCGAAGAACTCGCCATTGTCAACCACATTCGAGATTACCTCATACATGTCGTAAGGCATGTTCGGGTTGTCAGGAATGATTTCGTTCAGGTAATCCTCCATACGGTCTATCGGGTCGTTGCAAGCCACCTTCGGAGTCTTTTCCAAATTGTTCTGGGGGATATAGCTCAGCAACTGGCGGATCATGGCCATTGCCTCTTCCTCATTCGAAGCCGTGAAGTGAGTGACACCCGACTTTGTGGAGTGCACGCTTGCGCCACCAAGTTCTTCCTGGGTCACAACCTCGCCCAACACGGTCTTTACCACTGCGGGACCTGTCAGGAACATATACGACGTGCCCTCCATCATCAACGTAAAGTCTGTAAGAGCCGGTGAGTAAACGGCACCACCGGCACAAGGGCCAAAGATACCCGAAATCTGTGGAACTACACCACTGGCCATAATGTTGCGTTGGAATATTTCGGAATAGCCGGCCAAGGCATTGATGCCTTCCTGAATACGTGCACCACCAGAGTCGTTCAAACCGATTACAGGAGCACCCACCTTCATGGCGGCATCCATCACCTTACAAATCTTCAAGGCCATGGTTTCCGAAAGGGAGCCTGCATTCACCGTAAAGTCCTGAGCGAACACATAAACCAAACGTCCGTTGACAGTACCATAACCTGTCACAACGCCATCGCCCAGATATTGCTTCTTCTCCATGCCAAAGTTTGTGCATCTGTGTGTCACAAACATATCCATTTCCTCAAAGCTGCCTTCATCCAACAACATGTTGATACGTTCACGGGCGGTATATTTACCCTTTTCATGCTGTTTTGCAATGGCCTTCTCGCCACCACCCATTCGAGCCTTTTCGCGAAGCTCTACAAGTTCCTTGATTTTTTCAGACTGATTGCTCATCTTTAAATTAATTAAGATTTGATATGAATTAAGAGAGGCTCTTCGGTTGTTCACAAAGCTCTGTCAGCACTGCGGCTGTCGATTTCGGATGCAGGAAAGCAATGCTCAAGCCTTCCGCACCCTTGCGGGGAGCCTTGTCAATCACGCGCAAACCAGCAGCCTCGACCTCAGCCAAAGCATTGGCTACGCCATCTTCCACATTGAACGCCATGTGATGCATACCACCCTTGCCGCCATTGTTTTCGATAAACTTCGCGATGGTGCTCTCAGGACATGTAGGCTCCAGCAACTCCAGCTTCACCTCACCAACTTTCAGAAATGCAGTCCGAACCTTCTGATCCTCGACCGTCTCAATGTTGTAGCACTTCAAGCCCAAGACATTCTCAAAATAAGGCAGTGATTCTTCGATGCTCTTTACAGCAATACCAATGTGTTCAATACGAGAAATTTTCATTTTCTTTAAAATTTAATATGGTTAATTTGTCAAATTGCTTCCATGCAGACTTATCTTGCGTACAAAATTACCTCTTTCAGCTCAAATAGAAAAATATTTCCTTTACATTTTCCCGAAAGAGCACCGCTTTTTTGTTTTTTCATATAACATGTATTATCTTCGCAAACGAAAAACAGCAAAAAAAGACAAGAATGAGAACATTCAGCGAAATCATGCAATCGCGCAGAAGCATGAGGAAATTCACCGAAGAAAAGCTTACCGACGACGAGGTCAACTCACTGCTCAAGGTTGCCCTCATGTCGCCAAGTTCCAAGCGTTCCAACTGTTGGCAGTTCGTGGCCGTTGACGACAAGGAAACCCTCCAGCGACTCTCCCTGCTCAAGCAGCAGTCGGCAGCTTTCATTGCCGATGCAGCCCTGGCCGTGGCCGTACTGGCCGATGAGAGCCTAAGCGACGTGTGGCAGGAAGACACCGCCATCGCCACAATCTGCATGCAGCTACAGGCCGAGGACATGGGGCTGGGCTCTTGTTGGGTACAGGTGCGCAACCGCATGTACGACTCCACGCAGACTTCCGAGGAATATGTGCGTACCGTGCTGGGCATCCCATCGCACCTCCGTGTTCTCTGCGTGCTTGCCATAGGACATAAAGGCATGGAACGCAAGCCCTTCAACGAGGAGTTTCTGCAATGGGAAAAGCTACACCACAACAAATACTGACAGTCCGATGATCAACTACGACCTGACGAAAATCCGGGCACTCGTGTTCGACATCGACGGGGTGCTGAGTGCCGAAACCATCTCGCTCCATCCCGATGGAGAACCCATGCGCACCGTCAACATCAAAGACGGCTATGCCCTCCAATTGGCGGTGAAGTGCGGACTGCACATCGGCATCATCACCGGGTGTAACATCCAGGCCATCAGGAAGCGTTATGAAGGTCTGGGCATCGACGACATCTACCTGGGAGCCGCCATCAAGACGGAACAACTGCGGAGTTTCATGGAACGACACAACCTGCACCCCGAGGAAATACTCTACATGGGCGACGACATCCCCGACTACGAAGTCATGAACTCATGCGGATGCCCCTGCTGTCCGGCCGATGCCGCACCCGAAATCAAAGAGATATCCATTTACATTTCCAACAAGCCTGGCGGCTATGGTTGCGGACGCGACGTGGTGGAGCAAGTACTTCGGGCACAAGGCCACTGGATGAGTAGCCGCAAGGCCTTCGGATGGTAACCCACCCAATCGCGTATGCTGTCAAACCTAAAACCATATCACATCATCCTGGCCTCGCAATCGCCCCGCCGCCGCGAGTTGCTTGCCGGACTGGGCGTAGATTTTGAGACCAAGGTCATTCCCGACATCGAAGAGTCGTACCCCCAACAGTTGCCTGCCCCAGACGTACCCACCTATATCGCCCGCCAAAAAGCCGAGGCATACCGAGCGGACATGAAAGCAAACGACCTCATCATTACCGCCGACACCATCGTGTGCTGTGCCGGCGAAATCATGGGGAAACCTGCCAACAATGCCGATGCCCGACGTATGCTGCACACGCTCTCAGGCCGCACCCATCAAGTCATCACGGGCGTATGCATCACCACCCGGACTACCCAAAAGACATTGTCCACCTCCACCGATGTCACTTTCAAGAACCTCACCGACGAGGAAATAGACTATTACATCACCCATTTCCACCCCACCGACAAAGCCGGTTCCTACGGCATACAAGAATGGATTGGCTACATTGGAGTGGAACGTATCGAAGGAAGCTACTTCAACGTCATGGGGCTACCCATCCAACGACTCTACACCGAATTGTCAACCATCAAATAACCACACACCATGCGAAAATCACTGTTCATCCTCCTGTTCTTGCTCGCTACCTCTTCATGGGCGCCAGCGGCCAAGCGAACCATATACATCAGCTACATCCTTCACGGAAACATGAACTACGACCGCTACGTGCGGCCTACCATCTGGCAAGAGTTTCCGAAAATCTACGACGGCCTGCTCGACTTCATGGATGAGCATCCCGACTTCAAGGGGCAGTTGCAATTCTCCGGACAAACCCTCGGCTCGCTGTTGCTCACCGCACCCGAGGTGGCACGACATGCCCTACGCATCCACCAACGCGGCCAGCTCAACTTCACCGGCACATTCTATTCCGAGCCCGTCAACGTGAATATGGACGGCGAAACCAACTACCGTTGCGCCTGGCTTGGCACGAAAATCGTGGAACAGTTCATTGGCGAGAAAACCGATGGGTTCTACCTTCAGGAGCGAGCCTACCACCCACAGCTTCCTTGGATTCTCTCCCACTCTGATGTAAGCTGGACCCCCATCATCACCAACGATGACTCATGGTTTCCCTTCCGGCTGAAAGGCATGGACGGCACCTCATCCATCTGTGTGCCCATCACTCGCTCCAACATCATCGAGAGAGCCTCACGAGCACCCCGAAACAGCCTGATAACCATCGAAGAGGATTACGAGATTCCACAAAGCTTCACCAACACCTACGACAACGTGACCCGCTACAACGCACAAAACGATAGTGTGCGAATCGAGTGGATCACCGTGAAGGAATACATCCGCAAGTTTGGTGTGAAACCAGAGAAATACATCGACCACTCCGCCAAAGCCGCCAACCGCGACAACGGCACCTACTCCCGATGGACTTCCGACCCCCTCGACATCATTACCCAAGAGTACACCAACAAGGCCATGGGCGACTTCCGAAGCGCGCAGATATTCAGTGCCCTCCTGCAACACAAGTTCGGAGCAACAGTCGATGTTCCCTTCCAAACCTGGGAAGGCTCCCTCTTCGAGGATCCATTGACGTGGAACATCGAGCAGGCATCGCTCTACCCCGACATCGAGCCCGACTTCCTCCAACGAAACGGATCTGTCACCCTCCTCTCGAAAGCCGAGCACCTATTGCTATGGGGTGTGAACAGCGACGCAAAAGGCTGGTATCCGCTCTACGAAAAACGCCGCGAACGCCAGAACTCGTTCCGCAACTGCAGCCACCTGTCGCAAACCGTCATCCACGCCGCCATGGACTGGCTGGCGCAGCAAATCCCCATGAAGGGCTACGACCGCTACTTCCTCATCGCCCACATGGAGTCGGCAAGCGAAAAGACCCTCCACATCGAGTCGCCACAGCCCATCCAGTTGTTCGACCTATCCACAGGTCAGCCCCTGCTACAGCAACAATGCGTCCCATTGGCCGAATCGACAAGCTACGCCGTCACCTTCCGCACATCCCTACCCTCCTTCGGCTACAAAGCCCTTGGAGCCAAGCCACTCACCTCGACCTGCGTCCCACGATGGACGGAGGGAAACAGCATCGAAAGCGAAGGCATCCGGCTTGGTTTCGCCGACAACACGCTGACCATCCATACGAACGGCACACAATATCACCTCAGTCTCGACTCCTTCCAGGTGAAGGCACTCACCGAGATGACCCAAGGCATGGGCGACGAGACATGGCGGCAGGCCGTCGCCTATGGCAAGCCTCGCACAGCAGTCTGCACCAACCAACTCGCGCCACAGCTCAAGATTGACCTGCAACCCGACTGGCTCGTGCACCTCCGCCTCCTGTGCACCATCGACCATGGCTGTGTGTCGCTCGACCTCGACTACGACTTTCCGCACCCCACCCTCGTCCGTCACGACGGAGCCGCCACAGGCAACACCTTCAATCCCGAAGGCCTCAACCTCATCATCCGTTCCGGGAAGCCCTGCAAGGTGGGCTACGACATTCCGTTCGGCATTTCCGAGTACGACAAGCCCGGCACCAGCTATTTCTGTGCCCTCAGCACCTGTTTCATGCAACACGCACACAACGGCATCATGGTGTCGCCACAAACCGGCGAACAAGCCTTTGCCGTAAACACCGACGAGGGATGGATGAAAGTCTATATGGGAGCCTCCACCACCTCAGGCCCCATCCGCAACGTAGGTCTCACGTTCAAGAACCCCACCGATGTGGACCACGAGCCCGCTTGGTACTCCGAACCTTTCCACGGCCGCTACCACCACCACATCGTTGTCCACACCTACGAGGGAAGCTGGCAGGATGCCCACCTTCCACGCATCATGAAGGCAAACGCCACGCCCGTGTATATACGCGAGTACGTGGGAAACGATAGCAACGGCAACACACCCGCCGAGCAGAGTCTCATCCAAGTCGATGAGCCCAACATCGACATCACCTCCGCCCATACCGACGGCACCACCCTCACCTTCCGCGTGAACGAACGCGAAGGCAAGGCCAGCGCCTTCGACATCCGCATCGGCACACGCCACTACCGCGACACCCTCCCACCCTTCGGCATACGGGAATACTGACAAAACAGACAACAAGCCATGGACATAAAGACAATCCTATCCTGTCGTATCGGCATCGCCGCCCTACTGTTGTGCGGAGCCGTCGCCTTGCAGGCCAAAAGTGTCAAGGGAGCGGATTCGCACACCACCGACATGCTTCAGGTGTTCCCCTTCGAGAACAACAAAAGAATCTACGACTTCTACGTGGCCGTATCCTATTACCTGGACCATCCCAATGGCGACCCCCATTCACAAAAGCCACGTTTTGTGAAAGAAAAGGCAAAATTCCAGAAAATGACATTCCCGAACCATCGGATTTGGTATCACTGGGGATTCAACCGAACCGACATCGACAAGCTGCGCACCTTCAAGCCATTACGCGAGAACATCCAGCGCAACATTGAGAAAGGTAGATTGGCCAAGAAAAACGAGGAAGCCTTCTGGAACGAGTTACAAAAGGATGTCAGTCGTCGAAACAGAGAGCTGATGAACAAGGCAGCCAAGCTGTTCGGATATGGAAAAATAGGAAGCATCTCCAGCCAACAACGCTCACAACTCAATGGATTCGTGTCCATGCTCTACGACATTCACATTCTGGGCGACTACACCACTACCGAGAAAAGCCTCTTGCTCCCCGTCGGCGACCTCTACTCCGACATTGAGCAAGCCATCAGAAACATTGCTGGCACATCCTATCCCGACAACAAGGCCGAAGGAGAGAAACTGATTCGCCTGCTTCGCCGACATCAAGGCAGCACCGACGACTATCTCGACACATTGAAACACTCGTTCTCCGATTTCATGTTGAAGCTCCGTGGCGGACTGTACAATTACAAGTCGAAATTCGAGCGACAAGGCTTTCAAATGAAAAAATGATTATACACCGATGAGGTCGTTCAATAAAGCATATCCCGAAAGACCATCGTCGGGGACATGGGAGGTAGAGGTTTGTTTGGCATGTTGGCCTCCCTGATGCTGGACTTCCGAAATCTGCCGCAAAGATACGGCGCGGCCACACACCCTCGCACTTGCAATTTCTTGCAGCCGCCGCGGTTCCCACCGCGAGCAGGTTCGGCTTCCACCGTGAGCAGAAACGGTTTTCTTGGGCAGCAGAAAAACACATGAAGTTTTTTACTGGGCACCAACTCTCCTTTTACTGGCCTCTAAAAATCATTTACAGGCCTCTAATTTTTTTTTACCGGCCTCTCCCTCCCCCCTCCAAGAGCACCTCAAACTTGTCTGCAAATAGCCTTCTGTACAAATCACTTTTTCGGAGTTCTCGTTTTTTTTCACGTATTATTTTTGTTTTATGTGAAAAAACTACATAACTTTGCAACGAATTCTACACCGCCGTATGGTTTCTTCGAAAAGACAAGGATTTGTTTGGCTCATACTGCTGACCATTCTGCCAAAGGTCAGCACAATGCAAGCGCAACAGCAATGGAATGATTACATGGCTGAGGCACTTGTCAGACAAGGGTTCACCAACATCCGACACCTTGAGACAGAGAAGGAGCATATCGTCACGTTCGAGAACACGGTCTATAGCATCCAAGCCGTAGGCATTCAAAAGGCGTTGGAAATCATCGGCAACGCCCAACCGCAGGATGGAAAACCATGCAAGGTGATTGTCACCTATATGGACATTCCGCAACTGACCATCACGAGCCATGACGTGGACACAACGGGCTATGCCATGGGGAATGCCCGGGAATGGAGCACAAGCAACCATATCGACGAGGCATGGGATCTTGTGAAAAAGACGAAAAAGACAAACAGCGGCTTCTTGGATGTGGATCTCATTGTCTATCCGCAGATTTATTACAAAAGTGTCATAACCACACAGATTTATCAAGCTCTGTTCGAGTTGAATCCCGCACTGGAAGTGACCCTGTGGGAAGGGGCAAAGTTCATTGGTCAAGTCGCTATCCCGATTTACAACGACGGATACCCTGGATGCTATAAAAACATAAGATGGGGGAAAGTGACTTTAGAACAAAACTTCAGGTTGCTGCATCATGTCCAAGGAAAGGTCAATGCTGGAATTTTCGACAACAACTGTTTCGGAGGCCTTTTGTCCTTGTCCGCCCCATTGAGCGACGAACGGTTCTCGCTGTTTGCCGAAACCGGGGTCGTAGGCATCGGCTATTCCGACAAATTGAACAAGTTCTATTATAATGGAACAAAATGTTTTGTATTCTCCACAGGCATGGACTTCTACTGGCCACAATACAACATCCAATTCAAGGCAAAGGGCGAGCGATACCCATCAGAGAAATACGGAGTACAAGGAGAAATGATCCGGCACTTCAAATTCGCGTCCATCGGACTATATGGGATGACGGTAAGTGGGGACGAAACATCCGGTGGGTTCAAGCTCATGGTCGCCCTTCCCCCCTACAAAAGCCAACGACACAAAAAATGGCCTCGCATCGACACAAGCCTTGGAATGGGAACCACATACAACGCCAAACACCAATCCCAGCCTTACACGCTCCCTTCACGTCATGCAGGAGACAACATACTGTACAACAACCGATTCAACCCATTCTTTGTTAAAACATACATAAAATAAAAACACAAAAAAGCATAAAAGGCATCATGAAAAAAACATTTAAAAAATTCAACACCTTTCTGGTGTTGCTGGCTTGTTCAACACTCAGCATGGTTCTGACAAGTTGCAAAAAGGAAAATTTTGATGCGGGTACGGATTCAAGTGGAACCACCAGTTCGACCGTTAAGGAAATCGTCATTCCCAACAACGATTCCAAACTCATTGTGTCTGTATCGCCCATTGACATGAGCACATTCCAGGACATCGAAGCGACCATCAGAATGAATGGCGAGATACTTACTGGACTCGGGACATGGACCGCACCATCGCTCACACCAATGACACTGTATTTCACAGCAGAAGCAAGTGGCTACTACACAGGAGAGAAAATATTCACCACACCAGCCCTAAGCAGCGGCGAACTTGTCTATATTCCCATTGTCATTGGTATGAGGGAACAAAACTCAACCGATCCAATCATCATTGATGACCCAGAGGAATACTGGGTGTGCGACACTATTATGGAAAAGCCCAACGAATTGAAAGAAATTCTGGAAGCAGTGAAGCAATCGGCCGTCCCCATAACCATATCCATGACAGCACAAGCTCCCAAAGACAGGAAACTGGAAAACAGGAACAATTTCGAAGAGGCCGTTTCATGCATCACATGGGATGAGCCAATCATCGACTATACCAAGATGTTCCCTCCCGAGTCAAAAGGCACCATCGAAGAGACTACCGTAAAGAACGTAAAGGACAAGCTGTATGCCTGGGCAGAGAACTACAGCGAGTTCAAGACATACGATGCAGTCTTGACAGACTTGACCTTACCTGAAAACACCATAGATATTGACGTACAAGTAATATCCTGCATCAGATGCTTTACTGGCAGCGTCTATACCGACATTGATGTGGATGGAAAACCCAAGACATTCGGAATCGATAGAGCGGCTCTTCGCGAAGTCCATTACAATAGATTCCGCATTTTTGTCAAGACCGACGAACATACACATGAATTCAGTGGAGGTTCTGGGCAACCATAAACAACCCTACCAAAAACAAATGACATGAAACATAGAACCATCGTATGGAGTGCCCGTTTGCAGGTAGGAGGCGTGTGGCAGATTTTGGATATGCAGGACACGACCGCGAAAAGTTCCGCATGAAATAACCCATCAAACCACGAACTTGTGCATGGGAAGAGAACTCCCATGCACATTTGGTAAAAGTCATGAAACAATTTCTCCTATCCCTCGTTTTCATCTGCTGCCTGCCGCAAAGTGCCTTTGCACAATTCCCATACGGCACGACCGGACTGCTCCATGCTCCTTCCGCCGACATGCAGGCCGACAAAACCATCATGTTAGGAGGAAGCTATCTTCACAAAAGTGCCACACCATCGGAATGGTATTACGAGACCTACAACTATTACGTCAACGTGACCCTGCTGCCTTGGTTGGAAGTGGCCTACACCATGACATTGTTCAAAGGATATGCAATGGGGCTTAAGGGAACGGGAAGCAAATACACCAGCCAAGACCGACATCTTGACGTGCGCCTCCGCCTTTGGAAGGAAGGATGGTGGCGAGAGTGGACGCCGCAGATAGTGCTGGGTGCCGACGACCCGAGTACCGCCACCGAATCGACTTCCTTCGGAGAAGTAGGCGAAAGTGGCAACGGATACTGGAACAGGTACTATCTGGTCATGACGAAACACCTGTATTGGAAAGGCAACTGGGGGGTACATGTAGGGTACGCATACAACAACAGGAAATACACCCCCATCAACAGGCCAACAGCCGGTGTGAACTATCAGCCCGAACTCCTTCCATCGCTGAATCTCATGGCCGACTACGATGCCCGGGCATGTAACGTGGGCTTCAACTATGCAGTCTATGGGGATATACTCAACCTCACTGCCGAGCTATACAAATGCCAATACCCATCGATTGGGTTATATTTGAAAATACACCTTGAATAATATTTTATATTTTTTCTTCAAAAGCACGAGATATGTGAAAAACATTTCGTAGCTTTGCAGCGTATTTTGTATATAATGGCGATTTCGAAGAGACACAGACTCCTTGGACTTATATGGATGGCTATTTTGCCTCCAATGAGTACTATGCAAGCGCAACAGCAATCGAACGATTACACGGCTGAGGCACTTGCACTGCAAGGGTTTACCAACATCCGACACCTTGAGACAGAGAAGGAGCATATCGTCACGTTCGAGAACACGGTCTATAGCATCCAAGCCGTAGGCATTCAAAAGGCACTGGAAACCATCAGCAAGACCCAACCGCAGGATGGGAAACCATGCAAGGTGATTGTCACCTACATGGACATTCCGCAACTGACCCTCACAAGCCATGCCGTGGGGACAAAAAACGATGCCATCGGGAAGGTCAGGGAATGGAGCACAAGCAACCATATCGACGAGGCATGGGACCTTGTGAAAAAGACGAGAAAGACAAACAGCGGCTTCTTGGATGTGGATCTCATTGTCTATCCGCAGCTGTCCTATAAAAACGCCATCATCAACCAAATTTACCAAGCCTTGTTCGAGTTGAACCCCGCATTGGAAGTAACCCTGTGGAAAGGGGCAAAGTTCATTGGGCAAGTCGCTATCCCGATTTACAACGACGGATACCCTGGATGCTATAAAAACATAAGATGGGGGAAAGTGACTTTAGAACAAAACTTCAGGCTGTGGCGTCACGTCCAAGGGAAAGTCAACGCAGGCATTTTCGACAACAACTGTTTCGGAGGCCTGTTGTCCCTGTCGGCTCCATTGAGCGACGAACGGTTCTCGCTGTTCGCCGAAGCCGGGGTTGTTGGCATAGGCTATTCCGACAAGCTCTCCAAGTTCTATTATAATGGAGAAACATGTCTTGTATTCTCCACAGGCATGGACTTCTACTGGCCGCGATACAACGCCCAGTTCAAGATAAGGGGCGAGCGTTACCCCTCAGAGGAATACTGCTTGCAAGGAGAAATGATACACCACTTCAAATTCGCCTCCATCGGATTGTTTGGGCAAACCGTCGCCGGAGGTGAAACCGCAGGAGGATTCAAGTTCATCGTGGCCCTGCCTCCCTACAAGAACAAACGACATAAAAAGTGGCCTCGCATCGACACCAGCCTTGGGACAGGAATCACATACAACGCACGACACCAATCATTGTACCACAGGCTCCCTTACAGACATGCAGGCGACAACATACTATACACCAATCGATTCAATCCATTTTTTATCAAAACATATATAGAGAACCCATAATTTTTATTTTTTATCATTTATCAAAAGTATTATGAAAAGAATTAAGTACTTCAGTGCCGTAATGGCAATGGCAGTTTGTTCCGCATTGGCACTCACAAGCTGCGAGAAAGAAAATTTTGATGTGAACTCACAATCGCAAGGTTCGAGCAGTTCAAGCACTCAGGAAATCGTTATTCCACAGAATGATGCCAAGTTGGTCGTGGCAGTTTCGGTCATCGACATCAGCACATTCAAAGACATCAATGATGCGACAGTCAAGATGGATGGAGAAAATTTCTCTGGTCAAAAGACATGGACTGGCTCATCGATTGAGTCTAAAACACTCAACTTCACAGCCGATGCATCTGGCTACTATACCTCTGAAAAAAAGGTTGTCACTCCTGCTGTAAACAAAGGTGAATTCGTTTACATTCCTGTTACCATTTACTTGAGAGCGCAAGACACACAGGAACCATACATAGAGCCAGGTTCGGCAGAAGAACCTTTGGAAGGCCAAGGCCAAGAGGGAAGTGAAACAAAGCCCGACAATTTGGCTGACATCTTGAATCAAGCAGAGACTGCCAGCGAGCCTTTTACAGTTCAATTAACAACGAAAGTTCCTACAGGCCTGAACCTTCTTGAAAAAGAGGAAGGAGAGAATTTCGAAGCAGCCGTCAATTGCATCACATGGGAAGAGCCATTTGTGGATTATACAAAAATGTTCCCAGACGAGCCGGAAACGAAGGGCTTGATCGAAACAACCCTCAAGAATGTTCGAGACAAGTTGTTGGCTTGGGCTAAAAACAGCGAATGGAGCTATAAGGAAGTAACTGTCGAGGTGACTGTACCGGCCAAGACTATTGACATTGACGTTAATATCACTACCGTCTACCGTAAATTCCATGCCGATGTGGTTATCAAGACCGATGTAGAAGGCGAAGAAAAGGAATTTGGCGTGCGGAAAGCTCTATTTGGAGAGGTGTCATCAAACGATGTTGCAATAACTGCCAAAGTAGAAGGCGAAGAAGAGCCAGAGCCTATTTATCATGGACATGGCACCGACGGTAGTGGTGGTGCTGGTGGAGAATAAACGCACGTTGAATCACAATCAAAACAAACATTTATTTATTTTCAAAGCAAAAAGATCATGAAACATCAATTAATAGCATTGTTGTTGTTCGTGGCTACGCTGTTCGCCCCGGCAAATGCAATGGCACAAGAAAAGGAATCCAACAATTACTTCTTTGGATTCGGATTGGGCGGCATGACCGTGCTCAACGATGGAATAAATTCCCCTACCGCCAACTTCAACATTTCGGTAGGAAAGTACCTGAATCCCGTATGGGGTGTCCGTCTGCAGGTTGGTGGCCTGTGGCAAAGTCTGGAGATGCAGGATCGCGGCTACGAAAAGTACTGCAAGAAATTCGTCGAGACGAACTTTGACGGTATGGTGAATGTAACCAACTGGTTAGGAGGCTACAACCCCAATCGAGTAGTCGATTTCTCGGTGTTTGCTGGTCCTACCATCAACTTCTCCTCTGCGGTTTCCGGAAAGTTCGATACGAACTATAATTACACCACAACGGTAACGACCACTCCGTCGTACAATGGGGACAATATCGTCAACACCATCGAAAGCGAGACAACCGTTACAACCACAAAGTCATCCGCTTTCTCGACAAGCGGCACGAAGACACGTGTCGGTGCAATGGTCGGTTTCGACCTTGGCTTCAATTGCAGCAGCAAATGGGCTGTCAATCTGGAAGGTAGGTTCGGAGTGGCTCCATCCATCTTCGGACAAGGTAGCGACTGCCATTCACGCGAGGCCACTGCCCGGGTGACGTTGGGTGCCATCTACACATTCGGCGGCAAGAACCTCAAGAGGAAGCCTATCATCAAGGAAGTTGTGAAGGAAGTCATCAAGGAAGTACCTGTGGTACGCGAAGACAAGTCAACAGACGTGAAAGAGACATCCTCTTCCAGTGTGACTCCAATCTATTCCGCAGTGTTCTTCAAGATCAATACCGCAACATTGACTCCTGAAGGCAAGGTACAAATCAAGCTGACGGCCAAGTCCATCAAGGCAAACCCGAACGCAAAATTCGTGCTCAACGCATACGCCGACAAGAACACAGGATACCCCGCATTGAACCAAAGACTTACCGAGAGACGTGCGAAGGTGGTTTACGATGCCTTGATAGCCGAAGGTGTCAACCCCGCACAACTTGAGCAAGTGGCCAATGGTGGTGTGGATACCATGTTCGGCGATGACAGGCTGACACGTGTAACCATCATGGAAGTAAAATAATCCATCAAAGTATAATTTTGTGCATGGGAGGAACTACTCCCATGCACGTTTTTTTTGAAGCCATGAAACAGTTTCTCCTATCCATCACTCTCATCTGCTGTCTGTCACAGAGTGCCTTCGCTCAGTTTCCATACGGCACGACCGGACTGCTCCACGCACCTTCTGCCGACATGCAAGCCTACAAAACCGTCATGTTAGGAGGAAGCTACCTTCACAAAAACGCCACACCGCCGAAATGGTATTACGAAACCTACAACTACTACGTCAACGCCACCCTATTCCCTTGGCTGGAAGTAGCCTACACCATGACATTGTTCAAAGGGTATGCACTGAAAGGATTGAAGAACACGGGAAGCAAATACACCAACCAAGACAGACATTTCGACGTGCGACTCCGGCTTTGGAAAGAAGGATGGTGGCGGGAATGGACACCGCAGATAGTGCTGGGAGCTGATGACCCAGGCACCTCTGCAGGATCAACTTCCATCGAAAAAGTAGGCGAAAAAGGCAACGGTTATTGGAACAGGTACTATCTGGCCATGACGAAACACCTGTATTGGGGAGGCAATTGGGGATTGCATGTGGGATATGCATACAACAAACGCGAAGACAACCCTATCAACAGGCCTACGGCCGGCGTAAATTATCAGCCGGAATTCCTTCCTTCGCTGAATCTGATAGCCGATTACGACGCACTGGCATGTAGCGTAGGTTTCAACTATGCGCTTTTCAAGGATGCCATCAACCTCACCGCCGAACTATACAAGTGCCAATATCCCTCGTTCGGACTCTATTTTAAGATACACCTTAAATAATATATAGCGTCTTCTCTATTGGCAAGATGAAAGCCATCTCCAGCGACAAAATCATATTAGGCATAGACCCTGGCACCAACCTCATGGGTTACGGTGTGTTACAAGTAGAAGTGGGAAAGCCAAAGGTCGTTTCGCTGGGAGTGATAGACTTGCGCAAACACACCAACCACTACCTGAAACTCGGACATCTGTTGGAAAGGGTCGAAGGCCTCTTGCAATCCTACCTTCCTGACGAACTTGCCATAGAAGCCCCGTTTTATGGGAAGAATATCCAGAGCATGCTGAAACTTGGCAGGGCCCAAGGTGTAGCCATGGCAGCTGCCTTGGCTCGCGACATACCAATTACGGAATATGCCCCATTGAAAGTCAAAATGGCCATTACAGGCAATGGTTCCGCCTCGAAAGAACAGGTGGCAGACATGCTGAAACGAATACTTCGGATAGACCAAATAGAGACACCCTTTCTGGATGCCACGGATGCACTGGCGGTAGCCTATTGCCACTATCAGGAAAGCAACCGGCCACAATTCGCCAAAACCTATTCCAGTTGGAGGGATTTCATCAATAAGAATCCCGACAAGGTTAAATCAATATAGATACCATTCACGCCCTGCTACGACATGGTGAATGGTGGACAATGCAGGTAGGCCATCACCTTCAGCGGTCACGACACCTTCAGTTGACCCAATACACATAGTCGCTCTTGCGCGGGGCTTGTGGCTTCAGCGCATCGGGAGCCGCATAGCCCAAGATGCAGTTGCCTATACCTTCGTACTCGTCGCCGATGCCCAGTTCACGAAGAATCTGCCGTCCCTGCTCCGTCTCAAAAGTTTCCTTGGCACGATGAATCCAACACGACCCCAAGCCAAGGCTTTGGGCGGCAATCATCATGTTCTCCATCACCAACGAGCCGTCATAAACATGGGTACCAACATCCTTCCGTGCCAACACCACCAACACCACAGGTGCGCCATAAAAAGGATCGGAATATCCCGAACTTGTGGTAAGATTCTTTCCCAACACCACACCAAGGTTGATGTCGCTGATGCGGTCGCGCATGGCCTTGTTGGTGACTGCAATGATGACAGGCGACTGTCGGTTCATGCCAGACGGTGCAAACGTGCCGGCTTTCACCACTTCCTCCACCAAAGCCATTGGTACAGGTCGGTCGAGATATTTCTTGACGCTACGCCGGGCAACGATATTCTGTATGGTTTGATTCATGATAAATTTATTTTTTTCTTGATTTCTGTTGCGATGGCCGGGCAGCCCTTCTCCGCCTGATGTCGGCCTTCATCTTCGCCGAACCACTGCCATGGGCACCGGTGACGAAACTCTTCTTTTTGGCCTTTGTCTTGATTCGATTATTGTCGGGACGTTCCGTTGGAGCTTTCCGAAACACGATTCCCTCTGCCAGGATTTGTTCAAGTTCCATGATGTTTCAAAATGATATGATTGATTCATTGCAAGCCGCAGCATAATGCCGCAACAGTTGCAACATGTATTCCGTAGCCTCGTCCAGGCCTTCCGTCCCACTGTAGCCATTGATGATGGTCAGCAGTCGTGTGGTCTGTAGCGTAAGTTTGGTACGATCGTGGTCGCTTGTAGGAGTCCCGACACCACCGACAGCATCCCGATATACAGGCATACCCTCGATGTTCAGTTCTCCACGGCCAATTCCCACATACGGCTCGCCGGCACGTCCTATGCCCAAGACCAATTCACCGCCCACAATCTTATCAGCATCAAATCCGCCGATGGAATAGCCATAGCGGATGGATACTACATTGATGAGATCGACCAACGTGTCGATTTGATAAAGCGGCAGTCCACGCAAGATACGGCGGCACAAGGCCTCGCCCGAAGGACGATAACGGCTGGGGTCTTTCCCACAACGCCGATAGGCCTGCCGCGTTGCCTGTATGGAAGGAATATCCTTGATGGAGTCAATGGTGTATTGCTGCCTGTATTGCAGCGTAAACGCATCTATCATCTGCCACAGTTCCGCACAAAATTCGCTGTTCTCTACATCGGCAAGAATTGCCCGCCCTGCAAATTCAGGACAAGCGGTGCGCAATTCGTCGCTCACTCGAATCTGAAACATAAAGCAACCCTTTTCGTCTTTTTCCTTTCGATGATACGATGATTCGAATTATCGACTTTTGGAATCATTGCTCATACTCGAAATCGTCCAACTCCTCTATTTCATCAGCAGCCACTTCGGCTTCCTCCTCGTAGTGCAAGCGCATTTCCTCGGCATCCACCTCCGCGAAATCCTCCTGTAGCCTCAGGCGATCCTTGGCCCGGTGTACTATCGTTTCGGCACTCACTCCAAGTCGGTTGGAATCCTTGTTGAGCTCCGACCAAAGCAAATCCTTGAGTTGCCCGATACCCAAGCCCGACACAGACGAGATGAACACACACGGCACATTGTCGGGCAGCGTAGGACGCAACATTTCGATAAGCTCTTCATCGAGCAGGTCGCACTTCGTCACAGCAAGTACCCGTTGCTTATCGAGCATTTCGGGATTGAAGGTAGCCAACTCGTTGAGCAATATCTCGTATTCGCGACGGATGTCATCGGTGTCGCCAGGCACCATGAACAGCAGCAACGAGTTGCGCTCAATATGTCGCAGAAACCTGAGTCCCAGTCCCTTGCCTTCCGAAGCCCCCTCAATGATGCCCGGGATGTCGGCCATCACAAACGACTTTCCCTCGTGATAGCCCACAATGCCAAGGTTGGGTTCCAAGGTAGTGAACGGATAGTTGGCTATCTTGGGGCGTGCGGCACTCACCGCGCTGAGCAAAGTACTCTTCCCTACATTCGGGAATCCCACCAAACCCACGTCGGCCAACATCTTCAGTTCAAGGATAACCGTCATGAGACGAGCCGGTTCGCCAGGTTGGGCAAAACGCGGAGCTTGCCGTGTAGCCGTACGGAAATGCCAATTGCCCAACCCACCGCGACCGCCACGAAGCAGGACAACCTCCTGTCCGTGCTCGGTTATGTCGCACAAGTACTCACCCGTATCCGCATTGTAGGCCACTGTGCCGCACGGCACCTCTATGACCTTGTCCTCTCCATTGTAGCCCGTGCTCTTGTCCTGCGAGCCATCGCCACCGTGAGTGGCGTATGCATGACGATCGTAACGGAGGTGAAGGAGCGTCCAATAATTTCGGTTGCCACGCAAGATGACATGACCGCCACGGCCGCCATCGCCACCGTCGGGTCCGCCGTTCGGGATATACTTGGCCCTGTGCATGTGCGCCGAACCACGGCCACCCTTTCCGCTTCGACAGTAAATCTTTACGTAATCTACGAAATTACTTTCCATCAATAGCCTTGCAAATGTCGCCAAAGATGGTTTCAATCGAGCCCAATCCCTGGATATGGCTGTAGAGACCCTCTTGCTTGTACCACTCCACCAAAGGCTGTGTCTGGGAGTGATAAACGTTCAGGCGGTTCTTGATGGTGGCCTCGTTGTCGTCGGCACGACCAGTCTGTTGTCCACGTTTTATCAGGCGCACCATCAGTTCGTCCTCGGGCACATCCAAATCGAGCATCACGCTCACCTGCTGTCCGCGTTCGGCCAACATTTTCTTCAAGGCTTCGGCCTGTGGGATGGTGCGTGGGAAACCGTCGAAGATGCAGCCCTTGCTATCCTTGAAACTGTCGAGAGTGGCAGCCAGGATGTTGATAATCACATCATCGGGCAGCAATTGTCCCTTGTCCATTATCTCCTTGGCCTGCTTGCCCAATTCGCTACCCTTCTTTATTTCCGCACGAAGCACGTCACCCGTACTGATATGGTTCACTCCGTATTTTTCTACGATAAACTCACTCTGCGTGCCCTTGCCAGAACCAGGAGCACCAAAAATCACGATATTCAGCATTTTCACAGTTTTTATTTGTTTTCCACAATCTTGTAAATGTCACGGTAGTTACGTCCATAGCCATCGCAGTCGAGCCCATACCCCACGATGAAGTCGTTAGGAATGTTCAAAGCCACATAGTCAATGTCGAGTTTCACCTGCAACTTCTCGGGTTTACACAGTAGGGTACAAATGTGTACTTCCGAAGGTTCGTAGGCCTTGAGGGTCTCCAGTAGGTTCACCATGGTGTGCCCGGTATCCACAATGTCCTCGAGCACCACCACCGTACGACCCTTGATGTAGCCATTGATGCCTATCAGCTGTTTCACGGTGCCAGTCGAGGAAACTCCCTCGTATGAAGCCAGCTTCACAAACGAGATGTTGCAGGGGAAGTCTATCTCCTTCATCAGGTCGGAAGCAAACATAAACGAGCCATTGAGCACACACAGGAACAGAGGATCCTTTCCTGCCAAATCGCGGTTGATTTCAGAAGCCACACGCTTCACCTCTTTCAGGATTTCGTTCTCCGTCAGGAACGTGGAGAACGTCTGGTCTTGAATCTGAATTGTATTCATAAATGGAATGTTTTTTGGATTTTTCTATTTGCCGACAAAGATAACCATAAAAAGTATTTGTCCGACCAAAAATCTTTTCTTTCTGTCGGTACAGTGCCGAGGCTTGAAGAGTCACGCCGGTTCTCAATCAGCAATCCACAATCGCATTACGATTTTTCACACTTTTAGGGGATGGCTTATGATTAGAAGGACGA
>JAUNNV010000147.1 GCA_030531335.1 Bacteroidales bacterium | reverse complement strand
TGTAAATGGAAAATAGTAAATGATTATTATCATTGCTTGTCACCCTGCAAAGGTAGTGGTTTGTTTTCGTCGTTCCAAGAATTTCATGCGAAAAATACATGCAAACAGGGCTTTTGTTATGGATGTTGGGAATAAATTCGTAAATTCGCGACAAATTTAATTCGACGAAAATGATTCTATTTTTCAAGACCGGCAATGGGAGCATCATTGCCACACAGACAGAAAACACCATCGGCAACGATGACATCCGAAAATTGGCTTGGTTGTATGGCGAGGCTGTAGTTGCAGACGACAACTCGCTGACTGGTTTTTTCATCGGCCCACGTCGCGAAATGATAACTCCTTGGAGTACGAACGCTGTGGAAATAACCCAGAACATGGGTCTGGGGGGGATTCTGCGTATAGAGGAGTATTTCCCGGTGGTTGACGAACATGCCGAATACGACCCGATGCTGCAACGCATGTATAGTGGGCTCGACCAGCAAATCTTCACCGTCAACATCGAACCGACCCCTATTCAATATATCGACGACCTTGAGGCTTACAACGAGTCGGAGGGCTTGGCACTTTCGCGCGAGGAGATGGATTATCTGAAAAAGGTGGAGGCTGACCTTGGACGTAGGCTTACCGACTCGGAAGTGTTTGGTTTCGCACAAATCAACTCGGAGCATTGTCGCCATAAAATCTTTGGGGGAACCTTTGTGATCGACGGCAAGGAGATGGAGTCGTCGCTCTTCCAAATGATCAAGAAAACCACCCGGGAAAACCCCAACCGCATCATTTCCGCCTACAAGGACAATGTGGCCTTTGCCGAAGGGCCTGTGGTGGAGCAGTTCGCGCCTGCCGACCATAGCACGTCCGATTATTTCATCATCAAGGACATCAAGACTGTCATTTCGTTAAAGGCTGAAACCCATAACTTTCCCACTACGGTGGAACCTTTCAATGGAGCATCCACTGGCACAGGAGGTGAGATTCGCGACCGCATGGGTGGGGGAAAAGGCTCTTGGCCCATTGCCGGCACGGCCGTGTATATGACGGCACCACGCGACAGCAAGCGAGATTGGCTGTACCAGTCGCCCGAACAAATCCTGATCAAGGCATCCAACGGTGCTTCCGATTTCGGAAATAAGTTCGGACAACCTCTGATTGCCGGTTCGGTGCTTACCTTTGAACATGCCGAAAACAACGAGACATACGCCTACGACAAGGTTATCATGCTGGCCGGTGGTGTGGGCTATGGCATCCAGCGCGACTGCCTGAAGGGTGAGCCCAAAAAGGGAAACAAGATTGTGGTGCTGGGTGGCGACAACTATCGCATCGGCTTGGGTGGTGGCTCTGTGTCATCGGTCGAAACAGGTAGGTATTCGTCTGGGATTGAGCTCAATGCGGTGCAACGTGCAAACGCCGAAATGCAGAAACGTGCCTACAATGTGGTGCGCGCATTGGTGGAGGAAGAGGAAAATCCCATTGTGAGCATCCACGACCATGGTTCGGCTGGGCACGTCAACTGTCTGTCGGAACTGGTGGAGGATTGTGGCGGACTTATCCAGATGGACAAGCTTCCCATTGGCGACACTACGCTCTCGGCAAAGGAAATCATTGCAAACGAAAGTCAGGAACGCATGGGCTTGCTTATCGATGAAAGCACATTGGAACATGTGCAGCGGATTGCCGACCGCGAGCGTGCGCCCATGTACATCGTGGGCGAGACCACTGGCGATGCACGCTTCGCCTTTGAACAGGCCGACGGCATCCGTCCGTTCGACCTTGCCGTGGATCAGATGTTCGGCTCTTCCCCCAAGACATACATGACCGACCGCAATGTGGAACGTCGTTATACAAACCCTGAATACGATGACAAGCACATCGAGGAGGCTTTGGTGAAGGTTCTTCACCTCGAAGCCGTGGCCTGCAAGGACTGGCTCACCAACAAGGTCGATCGTAGTGTTACGGGCAAGATAGCCCGTCAGCAGTGTCAGGGAGAGTTGCAGTTGCCGTTGAGCGATTGTGGTGTGGTTGCTCTCGACTATCGTGGCGAGAAAGGTATAGCCACCGCCCTCGGACACGCTCCACAGGCTGCGCTGGCCAATCCAGAGGCTGGCTCTGTGCTTTCTGTGGCCGAAGCACTCACCAACATTGTGTGGGCTCCGCTGGCCGATGGTATGGAAAGCCTTTCACTTTCGGCCAATTGGATGTGGCCTTGTCGCGCCCAGGAAGGCGAGGATGCCCGGCTCTACAAGGCAGTGAAGGCGTTGAGTGACTTCTGCTGCTCCCTGAAGATCAACGTGCCTACAGGCAAGGATTCGCTTTCAATGACACAGAAATATCCAGACGGCACGAAAATCATTAGTCCGGGTACAGTCATTGTGAGTGCCGGAGGTGAAGTGTCGGATGTGAAGAAAACGGTCTCGCCCGTCGTGAAGAATGTAATGGCCAGCACGTTCTATCACATTGATTTCAGCTTCGACAATCTCCGATTGGGTGGTAGTGCATTCGCGCAGGCTCTCGGTTGCGTGGGTGACGATGTGCCCACTGTGAAGAATCCGGAATACTTCCGCGACGCTTTCATGGCTGTGCAAGACTTGGTGAACAAAGGATTGATTCTGGCTGGTCATGACATCTCTGCTGGAGGACTTATCACCACCTTGCTCGAAATGTGTTTCGCCAATGTGGATGGGGGTATGGACATCACCTTGGACCATCTGCACGACGATGATATCATAAAGGTGCTTTTTGCCGAGAATCCTGGTGTCGTGATTCAGGTAGCCGACAAAGACAAACCTCATGTGAAGAAACTGCTTGAGGATGCTGGTGTGGGATATGCCCGCTTGGGTACGCCTTCCGACGAACGTCACATCATGGTATCCAAGAATGGCATCCAGCATCAGTTCGGTATCGATTATCTGCGCGATGTGTGGTACGAAACATCCTACGAACTCGATACCAAGCAGAGCTGGAATGGTTGTGCGGCCGACCGTTTCGAGAACTACAAGGAACAGCCGCTTGAGTTCGTATTTCCCAAGACTTTCAAAGGGAAGCTGTCGCAATACGGTTTGAACGCAGATCGTCGCGAAGCCTCGGGTGTGCGTGCTGCCATCATCCGCGAGAAAGGCACCAATGGCGACCGCGAAATGGCCTATATGCTCTATCTGGCGGGATTCGACGTGAAGGATGTCACGATGACCGACCTTGTGAGTGGCCGTGAAACTCTCGACGATATCCACTTCATTGTGTTCTGTGGAGGTTTCTCCAATTCCGATGTGCTTGGCTCTGCTAAGGGATGGGCTGGCGCGTTTCTGTTCAATCCGAAAGCAAAGGAAACACTCGACAAGTTCTATGCCCGTACAGACACCCTGTCGTTGGGAGTCTGCAACGGTTGCCAGCTCATGATGGAGCTCGACCTTCTCAAGGTCGGCAAAGCCCCCATGCAACACAACAAGTCACATAAGTTCGAGTCGGCGTTCCTCGGTGTCACCGTACAGTCCAACACAAGCGTGCTATTCGGCTCGCTCAGTGGGAGCAAGCTCGGCATCTGGGTGGCTCATGGCGAAGGACGTTTCCACCTGCCACAAACCGAAGACAAATACAACGTGGTGCTGAAATACTCTTATGACGAATATCCCGCCAACCCGAACGATTCCGATTATGCCATAGCAGGTTTGGCAAGTGCCGACGGACGACATGTGGCCATGATGCCTCATTTGGAGCGTGCTTTTCTGCCGTGGCAGAATGCATACTATCCACAGCAGCGCACGCAAACCGACCAGGTGACACCTTGGATGGAAGCGTTCGTGAACGCACGCAGGTGGGTGGAGAACGTCCGAAAGGCATAATCCGCGCGGGCGATGTACCTCGAGGCGTTCCTCACGTTCCTTAGGATAGGCCTGTTCACCATCGGCGGCGGGTATGTCATGATACCCATGATAGAGGACGAGGTGGTGCGGCGGCATCGGTGGATCGACAGCCGCGACTTCGCGGACCTGCTGGCCCTGGCTCAGAGCGTTCCCGGCATCTTTGCCGTCAACATGGCCGTGTTCATTGGCTACAGGCTGCGCCGCCTGAAGGGGGCGCTCAGCATGGCGGCTGGCGTGGTGTTGCCCTCGTTCGTCATCATCCTGCTCATAGCCTTGTTCTTCCAGCGGTTTCGCAGCCATCCGCTGGTGGAGCACATCTTTCTGGGCGTGCGTCCGGCGGCCGTTGCGCTGCTCACCGTCGCCGTCTTCACTGGCTGCCGTCACATCCGCTTCCGTTGGAGCACCTGTTGGGTGCCAGTTGTCGCCGCCCTGCTCCCATGGCTCATGGGCGTGTCGCCCATCTTCGTTGTCGTGGGGGCGGGTTTGGGCGGATGGCTCCACGAAGTCGCCGTTAGGTGTCGCCACGTTCCATAGTCCCCCCGCCATGTTGTTCATTCAGCTCATAGCAGTCTTTTTCGTCATAGGCCTGTTCGGCTTCGGAGGCGGAGCAGCCATGGTCTCGCTCATCCAAGGCGAGGTGGTGGCTCATTATGGATGGCTGACGATAGCCGAGTTCACCGATGTGGTGGCGGTCAGTCAGGTCACCCCCGGCCCCATCGGCATCAACGTAGCCACCTACGTGGGCTATACGGCCGTGGTCAATGCTGGATATGCGCCATGGGTGGGGATGGTAGGCTCGGCATGCGCCACGTTGGCCATGGTCGCCCCCTCCGTAGCCATCATGGCGGTCGTCAGTGCGTTCATCCTGCGTCACCGCGACCATTGGATGGTGCAGGGCGTCTTCTCGGGCTTGCGGCCGGCCGTGGCCGGCCTGCTGGCGGCGGCGGCGTTGGCGATGATGCAGGAGGAGAATTTCGGCAATCCCCACACCGCCCCCCGTCGGTTCGTGGTCAGCGTAGCCATCTACCTCGTCACCATTTTCGCCTACTACCGCTATCGGCCCAGCCCCATCGCGCTCATAGCCGTCAGTGGCCTGTTGGGAGCCTTGATATATGGGTGATGTCGTTTACCATCTGTAGCTTGCCTCCACCCCCCCCTGATCGAGGTGCGGGCTGGGCACAGTTTAGGCTGTACTGATTTGGTGAAAGTACTGGCCGGAATTTTTTTTTTACAGGCCTCTAAAAAAAAATTACAGGCCTCTTGCCAAGGATTTGCG
>JAUNNV010000146.1 GCA_030531335.1 Bacteroidales bacterium | reverse complement strand
GGATCGCCGCCAAATTGGGCGATAGTGTCATGTACCCATTGAAGGGCCGCTATGATGTCGAGCATACCCACATTGCCGGAATGTTTGTATTTCTCGCCGCCTACCGATGCGAAGTCAGTGTATCCGAAGCAGTTGAGACGATGGTTCACGGAGCAGAACACGGCATCCTGGGTGCGAGCGAAATTGCTTCCGGTGTAGCCGTCCTGCTCCACTCCGTTGCCTGAAGAGTAGCCGCCTCCGTGGAGCCAGACGATGACGGGACGCTTCTTGGTGTCGAGCGCGGGAGTCCATACGTTGAGACTGAGGCAGTCCTCGGTAATCAGGCCATAGTTCCAGTGGTCGCGGAATGCTCCCCAGTTTTGGGTGTCGAAATTGGGGGATTTCTGAGGAGCTGCATCTCCATAGCAGATGGTCCTCAGCACACCTTCCCAGGGCTTCGGAGCCACGGGCGGCATAAAACGGTTCTCTCCTGTAGTACTTGCACCATAAGGAACGCCGAGGAAGTGGTAAACGTCATTGTAGATGTAACCCTGAATTTTTCCATACTGGGTCTGGGCGATGGCGATGTCATCTCCGATTTGGAGGAGTTGGCCTTCGTTGGCGGTGTTGTTGCAGCATGATGCTGCAGTGATGGTCAGCGCGATGGCAGTAAAAGTTCCCACGCAGCTTTTGAGAATGATACTTTTCATAAGGAATGATGGTTTATTGGTTGACTTTACTGGACATGTGCGAATAAACGTCAACATTTTATGTGCAGCTTCTTACGTCCACTCACCATGTAATTACAACAATCTGCAAATCAGTTTATACCGATAAGGCTCAGTGCATCCATATAGTATAACGCACCGTAGGCTGCGCCTGCAACAAGCAGGGTCACCAAACTCCACAACAGCAACCGCATCTGCCACGACAATCCTTTCCTGGCGAACGGATCCTTGGCCTTGAACTTAGGCAGGTGGCATACCCCCGTAAGTGTCGTGCCAAACGGAATGTTGATGCTTACCTTGGAGTTTATGGCCCAATCGTTGGCGTTGAGTATAGGCGACAGGTTGCGCTTGCGAAGCTTGCTCCAGGCCAAAATCATGGAAGGTCCCGAAATGATGAGGATAACGCCACAGAGAGCCAACAACAATTGCCACCAGTTCAGCGCAAAGATGCCCTTAAACAGCGATGTAAAGAAACTGCCGATAGTGCCTATGGCTAATCCAATGGCGGCGAAGATGCCACAGAACTTGGCAATGTCGAATGCTTGCTGTGTCTTGGGGTTTTCCTGGCTTGGATCGGGCTTGACTACCGTTGTCACTCCCTCGTCTATCTTCCCGGTCATGTCGGCCAACATCTTATTGTCTTTCTCAGCGGCAATCTTGTTGATTTGTTCCGACACGAAATTCGACATCTTGCGGTATGGGCTCCAGAATGCCTGTTCCAGACTGATGGGATTGTCGATGACCTTTACGATGGTGGCATCCCACTCCTGCAAATGACGGTCGTAGAACACGGCATTCTTTCCCACGCGCAGGTTGGCCACGTCGCCCCGTGTCACGGCTGCCACAATGGTCATTTTCGCATTTCTTGCCTTGGATGTGCACTCGCAGTAAATCAAGAAAAGGCCACTCAACTCAACCATTCCCACATGCTTGCCCATGTCCACCACTTTCATGCAAAGGTCGCAGCTACGCTGGTCAACGTACAATGTGCCTACCTGGAAGATGGCCTTTTGGCTTTTGTCCTTCGAATAGAAGTTTGCAAAAGTCACAAAGTTGTTCAAGAAGGCGTAGAAGTCGCGAAGCAGATACAAGAATTTCTCTATGGGTTCGTACTTAGGAACGACCTTAACCTGTGCTTTCTTCCATGCCTTGTAGGCTTCCAGTTTGGCCAACACCTCATTCCATTGCCGAGGGCTCAGGACTGTCTGTCCTGGGTAATCCACATCGAATACCAACCGCTTTACGGCATCGAAGCGGTCCTCCCATGCCGGATTGATGCTGCCTGTGAGGGGCAGTGACTGAACAGAGGTGACGTGGGCAAGTGGGAAACCTGCAATTTCGTCAGAACACATCGCCAGGTTCTTGTCGCTGATACCCTTGATTTTGTCGGCCGTGAAATCCAGGGCATCGACGCAGCTCTCATCGAAGGCAGCCATTTTGCAACGTATGAAATAGTCGGCCACCTTTTCCTTGATGGCTTCGCACGCATCCAGGGCGGCTTCCGTATTGTCGCCCCATGGGAGCACGGGAGTGGCGGTTTCTTCAACCTCGTTGAGCGATGCACAATGCGCAATGTCGCCAAGCGAAATCCCGTCCTTGGCTTCCTTGATGCACTTCAAGACTTCCTTCGCGTTGTCGAACAACTCTTTTCCCTCCTTGGTATCTTGATTGAAGTCGGAAAGCCTCACGCTATCATTACCCTGCAGGATAAGGTCTGGGTCACGCAATGCAGCGGTGAGCCATTGGGCGGCAGCCACCACCTCGTTGACGCGGATTGTTCCATCGGCATCGGCATCGATGAACGAAAGTGTCTTATTGTCGAACTCCAAACCATTCGCCGGGCAACTCAATACTGTCCATAACTTACGGTCGAGTTCCGACAAATGCCTGATGTCCTCGCCTGTTTCTATTTTCACTCTTGACACACCACCTACAGTACAAAATTTCCAATGATAAGAGCCTGAATTTGCCATAATCTTTTATTTTACATTCCTATATTCTTCATTTCTTTTGAGAGGCTTTCAGTCGTGGTGGCACGCGCGGGAACCAACGGCAGTCGCAACACATTCCTCACTTTCGCCTGTAGGCTCATCAAGGCCTTCACTCCAGAAGGATTGCCATCGACAAACAACAATGAATAAAGTGTGTCAAATTTCTCATGCCAGTTTCGTGCTTCCGTGACTTGTCCTTGCTGTAGCAAATGTACCATCTCAGCAAATTCCTTGGGATAGGCATTGCCCAACACGGACACGACCCCTTTCACACCCTGCTGCATCAGCTCAAATGTCAGCGAGTCGTCGCCAGAAAGCACATCGAACCCATAGGGTTTTTTTGCCACAATCTCCAATATTTGCTCCTTGTTGCCGGAGGCCTCCTTGATGGCTACGATGTTTGCGCAGTCCCGAGCCAAGCGAAGGGTTGTCTCGGCTGTCATGTTCACACCGGTGCGCCCCGGCACATTATACATGACCACAGGCAGGGAAGTCGCCTCCGCAATGGCCTTGTAATGTTGGTAAATGCCCTCCTGTGAAGGCTTGTTGTAGTATGGAACCGCCACAAGGACAGCATCAACGCCAGTCAGGTCCTCATTTCTCAAGGTATCGACCACACAACGTGTGCAATTACTGCTGACTCCAAGCAGTATTGGCAGTCGGCCATGATTTTTGGCTATCGTGCGCTGGCGTATCACCCGTTTCTCCTCATCGGTAAGCGTAGGTGTCTCGGCCGTTGTTCCAAGCACACATAGGAAATCGACATCGTGTTTGACCAACTGTTCTGTCAGGCTATCCAAGGAATTGTAATCTACCGTTCCGTCGTCGTTGAAAGGGGTAATCATCGCCACCCCCAAACCACTCAATCGCTTCATCTATCAATCATTTTTAAAAAGACATTTTCATCAATAATAGGCACTCCCAGTTGTGTGGCCTTCTCAAGTTTGGCCGGTCCCATGTTGGCTCCTGCAAGCACAAAGTCGGTCTTCTTGGATATGCTGCTTACGTTCTTCCCTCCATATAGCTCTATCAAGGCCTTGTACTCGTCGCGCGAATGTTTCTCGAACACTCCGCTTATCACAAACTGTTTCCCCCCAAGTAAATCCAGAGGCATGTCGTTCTTATCCGCGGGTATCTCCATCTGCAATCCGCTTTGCCTCAAACGCTCCACGATGCTGGCGTTTCGTGGATCGGCAAAGAACCCGACAATGCTTTCGGCTATTTTTACGCCTACCTCGTTCACTTTGACCAATTCGTCAGTCGCGGCTTCCTTGAGCGAATCGATGTTCCTGAAGTGGCGGGCCAAAATCTTGGCTGTCGCCTCGCCCACGAAACGGATACCTACGGCAAATAGCACTCGTTCGAAGGGCACACCTTTCGAAGCCTCTATCCCCCTTACAATGCGCGCGGCTGACAATTCGCCCATTCGTTCCAAACGGACGATGTCGGTGGCCTTCAACATATATAAATCCGCCACATCGCGTATCAATCCGGCCTGATACAAGGCATCCACCGTTTCAGGCCCCAAGCCGTCGATGTTCATGGCTTTCCTACTGATGAAATGCTCGATGCGACCTTTTATTTGGGGGGGACATGCGCTTTCGTTGCTGCAATAATAGGCGGCCTCACCTTCGTAGCGAATCAAGGGTGCTCCACATTCGGGACAACGCTTCACAAACGTGACCTTGTCGCCCACCATGAAACGGGCATCCATATCGACACCCACAATCTTGGGTATGATCTCGCCACCTTTCTCTACATACACCATGTCGCCTATGTACAAGTCGAGCTTGTTGATTTGCTCTGCGTTGTGAAGCGTGGCACGTTTCACTATGGTGCCGGCCAGTTGCACTGGATCCATATTGGCTACAGGCGTAATGGCTCCCGTCCTGCCCACCTGAAACGTAACCATGTTCAGTCGGGTGCAGGCTCGTTCGGCCTGGAACTTATAGGCAATCGCCCAACGAGGGGTCTTTGCCGTGTAGCCCAACAGGGCTTGTTTCTTCAGATTGTTTACTTTCAAGACGATTCCGTCGGTGGCGACGGGCAGATTCCTACGTTCCACGTCCCAGTAGTTGATGTAGTCAAACACCTCTTGCAATGTGCGGCACACTTTCATGGCATCCGACACCTTGAAGCCCCATGCAGCCACACGCTGCATGTTGTCGTAATGCGTGTTGCAGGGCAATTTTTCGCCAAGCAGATAATAGAGATACGCATCGAGCTTCCGTTGGGCCACTACGGCGGAACTCTGCGACTTCAACGTACCCGATGCGGCATTTCGTGGATTGGCGAAAAGCGGTTCCTCGCGTTTCTCACGTTCGGCGTTCAACGACTCGAACACTTGCCAAGGCATTAGTATCTCGCCTCTGACTTCAAAAAACTCTGGATAATCGCCATGCAATTGTAGGGGGATGCTACGGATGGTCCTTACGTTTTGGGT
>JAUNNV010000145.1 GCA_030531335.1 Bacteroidales bacterium | reverse complement strand
AATTGTGAATTATGTATTGTGAATTAAGAATTAAGTTAATTATGGCTTGCGTGGAGTAACCTAAACTCGCAAAGCGAATAATCTTAATTCATAATTCAAAAATTCTTAATTATGAAATGCGTGATGATATGAAAAAGATATTACTCCTAATTGTATTTTCAATAAGTGGCGTGCTGGCATGGGCCGACAACGTGCGTTTCACGGCCGAAGGCCCCGAAGTGGTAGTAAAAGGACAGCAATTTCAAGTGGCATACACGGTCAACTCGCAAAAGGTGAAGGAATTTCGTGCCCCTGAGTTCAGCGATTTTGAGGAACTCTACGGACCGAGTCGTTCCACCAGCATGAACATGAACAGCATCAATGGCAAGATGACCACCACACATACCACCACGTGGACTTATATGCTTCAGGCTTCCAAGGAAGGAACATTCACGATTCCTGCCGCTACGGTGAAGGCCGGCGATGAACAGTATGCGTCGAACGTACTGACCATCAAGGTGCTTCCGCCCGACCAAGACAGTTCGTCGCAGGGGAGTGGTCAGGGTGGACGACAGAGCGCAAGTCGTGCATCGTCGGGAGGTAAGATCACCGATTCGGATTTGTTCATGAATGTCACCGCAAGCAAGACAACATTGTACGAGCAAGAGGCGTTGCTGCTCACCTATAAAGTCTATACACTGGTGAACTTGGTGGCTCTCGACAATCCGATGCCCGACTTTCAAGGGTTTCACTCACAGGAGGTCGAACTGCCACAGCGGAAGACTTTCTCGATGGAGCATTACAAGGGACGTAATTACAACACTCTGACGTGGCGACAGTATGTGTTGTTCCCTCAGAAATCGGGTGAGCTGGAGATCCCATCAATGAGTTTCGACAGTACTATTGAGCAGATGGTTGAAAACCAGAACCCCTTCGACGATCCATTTGGCTTGGACGCTTTCTTCAATGGCAGTCGTACCGTACAGGTGAAGAAGACCCTGGTTACACCGGCAATGAAAATCCACGTCAAGGACTTGCCCAGTGGAAAGCCCGCTTCGTTCTCTGGAGCCGTGGGCGATTTCTCCATCAGTTCCTCCATCAACACGCAGCGACTCAAGGCTAACGAGGCGTTGACGCTGAAACTCGTAATCAGTGGCGTGGGCAATATGAAATTGATCAATGCTCCCGATGTGCAGTTTCCTGCCGATTTTGATGCGTATGATCCGAAGACCGACAACCAGTTGCAGCTTACCAATGCCGGACAGAGTGGCAACAAAACCGTAGAATATCTGGCTATCCCACGCCATCCTGGCGACTTCACTATTCCAAGCGTCGAGTTTTCCTACTTCGACACCAAGACAAACCAGTATAGGACAGTTGCTACCGAAGCCTACAACATCCATGTGGAAAAAGGCGAGGGTGGTGGAAATGCCGATGCGGCCATAGCCAACTTTACCAATAAAGAAGATTTGAAGTTGCTGGGAAGCGATGTTCGTTACATCAAGGTCGGTGAGGTGAATCTACAGCCGAAGGGTGTCTTCCTTTATGGCACATTGGGCTATTGGCTTTGGTATGTCATTCCATCGGTCTTGTTGGCGATTGTATTGGCTTTGTATCGTAAGCAGGCTTTGGAGAATGCCAATATCACCAAGGTCAAGACCAAGAAAGCCAACAAGGTGGCAACAAGGCGCATGAAGAATGCTGGGAAGCTGATGCGCAGTGGCAACAATGCGGCATTCTACGATGAGGTACTTAAAGCTCTATGGGGATATATGGGCGACAAATTAAGTATACCAGTGTCAAAGCTCTCCAAAGACAACATCGCGGAGAAACTTGTTGCACGCAATGTGAACGATGCTTTGATTCGGGAATTTATTGGAACACTCAATGAATGTGAGTTTGCCCGATATGCCCCAAGCAGCCAGAGTGAGGCGATGGATAAGGTTTACACGTCGGCTGTCGATGTGATTGGTAATTTGGAAAACAGTATAAAGCGTTAATGGAATGAAGAAGGTCTGTGTTTTTATCATATATGTGTGTGCCTTTCTCGCGCAAGGTTTTGCACAGGATAACAGCGATTCGCTGAAGTCGCAAGCCGATAGTGCCTACGTAAAGGAGGATTACTTGGGAGCTGCGGAACTTTATGAGCAGATATTGGCTACGGAAGGGGAAGCGGCTGAGATATATTACAATTTGGGAAACAGCTATTATAAAGCCGAAAAAATGGCTCATGCCATATTGAATTACGAACGTGCCTTGTTACTCGACCCGGGGAACGCCGACATTCGTTTCAACTTGGAACTGGCTCGTAGCAAGACTGTCGATAAGGAAAGTGAAATCAGTCAGGTGTTTTTTGTGATATGGTTTAAGGCTGTTACCAACCTGATGAACGAGGCTGGGTGGGCTAAGGTGGCCATCATTGCCTTCTTGATTCTTCTGGGTGGTATTGCAGCGTATATATTCTCAAAGACGTTGCTGATTCGTAAAGTCGGATTTATCGTGGCCGCCTGTATGTTGGCGGTGTGCGTGTTGGCCAATGTGTTTGCGTCCGTACAGAAAAGCAAAATGCAACATCGTGTCAATGCTGTCGTAATGTCGGCAAGCCTTACGGTGAGAAGTACCCCAAACGAAAGCGGCACGGAACTGTTTGTGTTGCACGAAGGGCGAAGGGTGTCTATAAAGGACGACACCATGAAGGAATGGAAGGAAATACAGTTGGAGGATGGTAATGCCGGTTGGGTGCCTGTAAGTGCAATCGAAATAATCTAAGCCATGGAGTTGAAACAACTGACAACCATTGACTTGCAGCAACTGATAGACTTCGACAAGGAACTTCTGTTGCAAATGAATGGAAGTGGCTCTTCTTTTTGGGATGCTTTCATGTTGGTGGCGACAAGTGTATGGATTTGGATTCCACTTTATTTGTCGTTGCTTTATGTTGTTGTAAAGAACAGGAGTGCGCGCGAAGTGTTTTATGTGGTGTTGGCTGCTGGAGTGGTGGTGTTGCTGGCCGACCAGTTTTCTTCAGGTTTTTGCAAACCTTACTTCCAGCGTTGGCGACCGACACGCGACCCTGAAATCATGTATTTGGTCGATACTGTGAATGGATATAGGGGAGGACGTTATGGATTTATATCCAGCCATGCGGCCAACACGTTTGGCATAGCCATGTTTTTTGTGCTTCTCTTCCGCCGTTGGTCGGTTTCGTTGCTCCTGATAGCATGGGCCATGCTCAATTGCTACACCCGAATTTATCTTGGGGTGCATTTTCCTGGCGATATTCTTTGTGGAACTGTTTGGGGATGTTTTTCCGGCATTTTGACTTATAACATCTTCAAGCGATATGTGAACTGCACGCGCATCCCTACAAACAATACTGGGAAATACACTTCTACAGGTTTTGCTGTTGTTGATTTCAATGCAATCATGCTTGTGATGGCTTCTACATTAACGCTCATCATCATGCTCTCGTTTGTATATATTCCCTTGTATGAGCTATAATTTAAAGTTAATAGTAAACAGCGAGGATAGCTTAGAACTAAAAATAGTTAAATAGTAAATGTAATAATGATATGAGTAAATCGATTACATTCAATGAATTACGTAGTATAAAAGATTCTCTTCCCGATGGCTCCATGCATCGCATAGCCGATGAACTGGACCTGAATGTGGAAACTGTCCGTAATTTCTTCGGAGGACATAATTTCAAGGAGGGCATAAGTGTGGGCATTCATTACGAACCAGGTCCTGATGGTGGTATCGTGATGATTGACGACACAACGGTGCTCGACAAGGCCATGGAAATCTTGGCAGAGTGTAGGTAATCTAATTTTGTTGACTTTAAATCTTGAACCCATGAAAATGTTTGTTTTGTCGCTCGATCAGGGCACCAGCAGTTCGCGGGCCATTGTGTTCAATCACGACGGCGTTCCGCAGAATGTACAACAAAAAGAATTTACACAATATTTTCCAAAACCCGGTTGGGTAGAGCACGACCCTCTCGAGATTTGGTCGTCCGAGCGCGAGGTGATGCTGAAAGTCGCGTCCGAATATACGGGCGATATTGCGGCCATTGGAATAACCAACCAACGCGAGACCACCATTGTATGGGATGCAGCTACGGGAAAACCTGTATATAACGCTATTGTCTGGCAGGATCGCCGCACGGCAGAGTATTGCGATCAACTGAAAGCGGCGGGTTGGACTGAAAAGATTCGTCGCAAGACGGGACTTTTGGTGGATGCTTATTTTAGCGGCACGAAGATTCACTGGATTTTGGAGAATGTGCCGGGTGTACGCGAACGTGCCGAACGTGGTGAGCTTCGCTTCGGTACGGTCGATAGCTGGTTGGTGTGGAACCTCACAGGTGGAGCTGTTCATGTCACCGATGTCACAAACGCATCGCGCACCATGTTGTTCAACATCCACACGCTTGCTTGGGATGAGGAACTGCTTTCGTTGCTCCATATTCCAGCCTCGCTCATGCCACGTGTATGTTCCAACAGCGAGGTGTATGGCTATACCGATATCTTCGGTGAGCAAGTGCCCATTGCGGGTATGGCGGGCGACCAACAGTCGGCACTTTTCGGGCAGATGTGTACCGAACCGGGAGCAGTGAAGAACACTTACGGCACAGGCTGTTTCTTGCTGATGAACAGTGGCGACAAACCTATAGAATCTAAAAACAAGTTGCTCACAACCATAGCCTGGAAACTGGGCGACAAGGTGAGCTATGCGCTTGAGGGGTCTATCTTCGTGGCAGGGAGCGTTGTACAGTGGTTGCGCGATTCGCTTGGCATCATCAAGTCGAGCAGTGAAATAGAAGCGTTGGCGGAAAAGGTACCCGATAATGGAGGGGTGTATTTCGTACCTGCACTTACCGGTCTTGGTGCGCCTTATTGGGATCAGTATGCCCAAGGTGGCATCCATGGCATTACCCGTGGTACAACAGCCGCCCACATTGCACGTGCGGCTCTCGAAGGCATCGCATTCCAAACCATGGACATCGTGTTGGCCATGGAGAAAGATGCTGGTATGCCTTTGGCCGAATTGAAGGTTGATGGGGGTGCTTCGCGCAACAATTTGCTCATGCAATTCCAGTCCGACATTTTAGGCGTCCAGGTAATTCGTCCGAAAGTCACTGAAACCACAGCCTTGGGAGCGGCTTATCTGGCAGGTCTGGCTGT
>JAUNNV010000144.1 GCA_030531335.1 Bacteroidales bacterium | reverse complement strand
ATGCGCCATCATATCCACTTGCCGATTGCTGATGATTGTGTTTTGTTTGTTCATGTCGATCACTGTCCGAAATTGTTTCTCGTTGAATGTCGGACAATTCAGCATGTCGTGTACCACATCCAGCAGTTTGGCGAAGTGTTTTCTCAGGCAATACAGTGTCAGGATGCAGTGGGTGGCTGTGGCGCTTTGTTCCAACGCCGCGCCACAATGGTCGAGGGCGATGGCTATTTCCGATGAGTCTTGTCGGAGTGTTCCTTCGCGCAACATTCTGTTGGTCAACACCGCCTGTAGGCATTTTTTCTGATGCCATGTTCCCCCTCGTATCAATACGTCCAGTCGGATTACGTCCTCCCGACACGAGCGAATCAGCGACAAGGAAATACCCGTAGAGAGGCGACGGTTCTCAGGGGACGCCCATACGAAATCGGTCAATGGTTGGGGATTTGGCAGAAGCATCGACGTCAGGCTGTTGTCCGACTGGCTTGTAGGAACGCTTCCGCTTTCGCCAGATCGGCAGGTGTGTCGATGCCAATGGTCTCTATCTCGCTGATACCTACCTTGATGGTGTATCCGTTTTCTATCCAGCGCAATTGTTCCAGACTTTCAGCCTGTTCCAGTGTGCCAGCAGGCAACGATGTTATTTCGCGCAAAGTCTCTGCCTTATAGGCATACATGCCTATGTGCTTGTAGAATGTAAAATCCTTCATCCACTCTTCACGTGGCACGTTCCGCCTATAAGGAACCACGCTACGGCTGAAGTAGAGTGCATGCCATCGGGCATCGACCACAACTTTCGGGGAGTTCGGGTTTTCCACTGCCTCGATGCCGTCGGTTTCCGCAAAAGGCTTCACCAAGGTCGCAATCTGGGTGGATGGATCGTCGAAGCACTTGCACAACGATTTTATCTGTTGGGGCTGGATGAAAGGCTCGTCTCCTTGGATGTTCACAACCACATCAAAGCCATGCCCAATCTTCGTGAAGGCCTCGTAACAACGATCTGTGCCGCTTCTATGCGTGGTGGAAGTCATCACCACCTTGCCGCCAAATGCTTTCACCGCTGCCTCTATGCGTTCGTCGTCGGTTGCTACCCAGGCATCGTCGAGCACTCCATTTACCTGCTCATAGACACGCTGAATCATCGGCTTGCCACCCAATAGGGCCAACGGCTTGGCCGGAAAGCGTGTCGAGGCGTATCGGGCTGGTATTATCCCAATGAATCTCATCAATCCCCCTCCTTTTATATAGACAATATACCTAATACATTTATCAACTCTTTTTCCACTGGCTTGTCTTTCTTGATGGCTTTTGCAATGGGTACATACGTCATCGTGTCGTTCTTGATGCCAATCATCACGTTGCGCTGTCCTTCCTTCAGTGCTTCGATGGCGGCTACTCCCAGTCGGCTGGCCAGTATGCGGTCGAAGGCAGTAGGCGTGCCGCCGCGTTGCAGGTAGCCCAGAATGGTGACACGCACATCGTATTGTGGGTATTCTTTGCGGATGCGCTCGGCGTAGTGCAAGGCACCGCCCGTCTTCGGACTCTCCGACACAATCACGATGCTGCTGTTCTTGCTCTTGCGGATACCACGTCCGATGAAGGTGCTCAACTGGTCTATGTCGGTCTGGTCTTCCGGAATGATGGCTGCCTCTGCGCCCGAGGCTATCGCGCTGTTTTGCGCAAGGAACCCTGCGTCGCGTCCCATCACCTCGATGAAGAAGATACGGTCGTGCGAGGCCGCTGTGTCGTGAATCTTATCGACCGCCTCCACGATGGTGTTCAACGCTGTGTCATAGCCTATGGTCGAGTCTGTGCCATACAAGTCGTTGTCGATGGTGCCCGGAAGTCCGATGCAAGGGAAGTCGAAGTCGTGCGAAAACTGCTCCGCACCTGCCAGCGATCCGTTGCCGCCTATTACGAACAGCGCATCTATTCCCCTCTTTCTCAAGTTGTCGTAAGCCTTCTGTCGGCCTTCGAGGGTCATGAATTCTTGGCTGCGAGCCGTTTTCAGGATGGTGCCACCTCGTTGTATCGTGTTGCTCACACTTTCTGTGGTGAACTCCGTCATTTCGTCGTGTATCAGTCCCTCAAAACCACGATACACGCCAAAGACCCTCCATCCTTCGTGAATGGCACCGCGAGTGAGGGCACGGATGCATGCGTTCATGCCGGGTGCGTCGCCGCCCGATGTAAGGATGCCAATGGCTTTTATCTCTTTCATAGTAAGAAAAAATTAGTAGTTCTGACCGCAAATTTACACAAACATTCCGAATTTTCCCATCACCTATCGTCTCTTTCGAACAATTATTTCGCATCCAAGCATTCACCCACGTTCGGTTTGCAAAGCCAGAGTGGCAAGCACGCTTGGCCAAATCCAATGGCATTTGCCGTGAGCACCGACCTTGGCATCACCTGGGGACGGAACATGCCACCTCGTGCTCCGCGCTCATCGAGTTGGCCTGTCAGGCATCGCTCATCAAACACGCCGGCATTGTGTGTTTCTTCAACCCAAACAACACCCACGAACGTGTGAGCCACACCTTAAAGCTAAGTTGCGACGATGGCGACACCTGGCCACAAGCCTATTGGATAGAGTTCGATGCCAACCAGGAAAACCGTGTGGGTATTGCCGCGACACGCTACGATAGCGACTACCTTGATGTCGCTACGGCAATACCTCTCTCGTCCTTTTCATTCACGGCGCAATAGAAATGATAGGTAACGCCTTTCCAATGTACAACGTAACTTTTATGGGCATAGACATTGTCGTAGGGCTCAGACGGATAGATAAGATTCTCCCCATCCCAATCATACCAATGAATCAGGTCGCGGCTACAAGCGAATGAATTGAAAGCTTGATAAGGACTATCAGGAACAAAAGCACGGAAATAGAACATGACGTACAGGTCGCCTATCTTCTGAATCTGAGGATCACCGGTTATCGTATGATTGGCCTCGTGTGCCAGAATGGGATTGCCGGGATAACGCTCCCATGTCATCAAGTCGTCGGAGAAAGCCATGCCGATGCGTTCGGCATAAAGTCCGTTTTTCGGATTGATACCCGCCGCATTGTAATAGATAACAAAACGATGCCCCGTCAGGCGATCCGTATCTTCTATGATGCAGCTTTTATACTGTGTGGACTGTTCGAACCATTGACATGCTTCGTCTTTCGGGGACATGACAGGGACATCGCACGTTTCCCATTCTACTGCCTTGCCCAATTCCTTGCTGGAAGCCAAGCCTATCATGAGCGGCTTGGTTTCATACCCGGGATTGCAGCCTCCCAAATATGACATCCAGTATTTGCCATCGTATTTCCGCATCCTGTAACTGCCTCCCCATTCAAGGTCCTGCAAGGCGATGTAGCCGGCACGCTGCATCTTGTCCCACGAATCATTGGTTTCGCCCATAACAGGCTGCGCCTCGGCATGGTTCAAGTAAACTTGACCCTGCTCTCGGCTTGCACTGTCATTGGCTGTGCCCATCACCTTGCCCAAGGTTTTCCATTGCAGCAAATCGTCGCTTTCGGAAATCCATGTCTCATACCCCTTGCCGTCGAACACTATCCAAGTCATGTACCATTTCCCATTGTAGCGATAAACGCTGGGGCTGTCCGACTTGTACGCTGGATTTTCCGGGCATACAACCAATCCATGTTTGACAGGTGTGCGTACCTGCTCATAGATAGCCTGCATTTCTTCCTGTGTAACAGGTGCGGACAAATCGGCTTTCTTGGCACAACCTGCCAGCGACAAGAGCAAGCACAACAGACAGGGCATCATGCCCAAATGCAAACCTCGCCCCGACCCTCCCTTAAAGGGAAGAGAGCATGAATCTTCAGACTCCGTCTTCCTGCCCTTTAAGAGAGAGTGGGGGAAAGCTCTCATATTAGTTGTTGATGGCATGGTCGGCCTTGATAGGCTGTCCGCTCCAAGCCTTCTGCGATGACCATTGTGCAGCCGGAGCCGACCAGAATGGGTTGTCGGCAGGCAAACCGAGGGGCAGATAGATGAATGTGCAAAGATAGGCACTTCCTGTGGAAACATAATTGTCGGCGATGCCCGGCTGATGACCACACCAGCCAAGGGTGAGCCAACCATCCTTGTCGAAGGTTTCCTCGGCAAGTTGACGCTTCATGACTGCCGTGAGAGCACAACGCACCTGGGCAGGGTTGATGTCGTTGGGAAGCAACTGCATGAGGCTGACTTGGGAAAGCACTTGGAACGAGCCGAAGCGATAGCCACTTGAACGACCCAGGATGGGATATGTACCTTCGGGTGATATCAGCTTTTCCTGCTGCACGGCGAAACGTATGAGGCGAGGCAGCTCCACTTCATAGAAATCGCCCCAAGGCTTGCCATGCTTCTTCAGCACGGCACTCACATCGGTGAGCATCGGCTGAATGACATAGCTGTTATAATAGTCGAGATGGAAGTTCTTGCCGTCGCCATACCATCCATCGCCCTTGTACCACTCCTTGTGTTTGCTGAAGGCATAATCGATAAGCCCCTCCTCATATTCTCCAGTAAACTCAAGAAGAGCAGCCTCGATAGTGGCGGAAAACAACAACCAATTGTTTTCGTATGGATGAATCTTGCGGGATGCCTTGAACTCCTTCACAATGCGTTGTTTGGTGACCTCGTCGAGTGCCGGCCAGATAACGTCCTTGGCGCGAAGCAGGCCATGTGCGAAGAAAGCCGCATCGACCAAAGGCTGACTGCCCGGACCATCGAAACGCAGATAGTCGGGCGATTCGGGGTTCACCGCATTGGCAATGCCCTTCACCACCAAGTCTATCATGCGGGCACGGATTTTCCCTTCGGGAGTGTCGTCGGCACCCAAGTTGAGCCAAGGGGCGATGCCGCAGAACGAACGTCCCAAGGCTTCGAGATGAGTCACGTTCTTGCGGTCGTTGCCAGGAACATTGTAGCCGTCGTTGGTCTCGACCGGCATGTTCTTGCGCAAGGTGTTCTGACTAAGGTTCACATAGATGGGCTCAACAATCCGAACGAGTTGTTCGACCCAATACTCACGGTCTGACTGCTGCTCACCTGCCTGAGGTGCTGCACAGACGGTGTTCACGCCCATTGACAAGGCGATGAACAACATTCCACAATACAATAAGTGTTTCAACATGTCATTACTATTTACTAATTACTATTTAC
>JAUNNV010000022.1 GCA_030531335.1 Bacteroidales bacterium | reverse complement strand
TTTTATCGGGGAGCCTTGAAGATCACTTCCAACCCATCGTAGGGCGCACGAAGCGGGGCTGGCAGTTGGGCGTCGAGCTCGGCCTGTGTACCGTGCAGGGTGCGTGCCATGTGAGTGAGATAGACCGGCTGTCCTTGCGGTGGTGTGTAGCACCCGGTGTGGGCAAGCACATGGGCTGTTCGCTGCACCGTGCTTACGTCGGAGTGGCAGAACAGGCGGAAGTCGTTGTCGTAGCCTATGCCCATGGTGGCTTCCATGATGAGGGCCGTGATGGGGTTGCGCTGTTCTGGTTTCAGGTGGGCATCAATGCCAGCTATGCGGGTTGCGATGGCTGTGAGACCACCGGTGTCGGTAGCATAAAGCAGGCGAACATTTTCCTTTTGTACAAGATAGATGAGGGTTTGCTCGTGATAGTCGCTTGTGGCATGATTGGCAGGCAATGCGGTGAGGGTGATGCCTTCGATAGTGATGGCATCGCCCAAATTGAGCGGAGCGACATCGGGCATCGGACGGTTGAGTTGTGCGGCAGCCTTTTGGAAATCGTTTCGGGCACGCTCAATCCAAGTTTGTCCGACATACACTTGTGGAATGTTCAGACGAACCGCCTCCAGTGGCTTATAGTGGTCACCGTGGGAGTGGGTATAGAATATAGCCTTGGGCTTGCAGCCTTTGGGCAACATGTCAATGACAGTAGGTGTGAGGTCGATGAGGATAATCTCATCAAGCAATACGCTGGCATTGCGTCTAAGTTCACCTCGTTCGTCGCGTCCATTCCAATCGGCAGCACCGGTGCCAAGGAAACGCACCCGCAGGCCTTCTTGCTGGGCAGGAGCGTGAACGTTTGAATGTGCATAGATACTATGCAGATTGGCTGCCGCGAAAGCCGACGCCGACCATTTTAAGAAATTCCGTCTATTCATGTCTTTTTGCCGTCAATATGTTCTGTATGTTCTACATCCGTTTTCTACCTGTGTGTCTATGAAGCATCATTGCTTTAGATACTTGTCCAACCAAGCGAAGAAGGTGCGTTGCCACAGGATGCCGTTTTGGGGTTTCAGTACCCAGTGGTTCTCATCGGGGAAGAGCAGGAGTTGGGCATCGATACCACGCAGGCGGGCAGCATCGAAAGCACTCATGGCTTGCGAGGCAAGGATGCGGTAATCCTTCTCGCCATGTATGCAGAGTATGGGGGTGTCCCATTTGTCGATGAAGCGGTGGGGCGAGTTGGCGTATGAGCGTTGTGCCACAGCGTTGTCCCTGTCCCAGGGTGCGCCACCCAAGTCCCAGTTCACGAACCACATTTCCTCAGTTTCCACATATTGTTGTTCAAGATTGTAAATGCCATCGTGGGCAATGAAGGCTTTGAAACGCTTGTCGTGATTGCCGGCAAGCCAATACACCGAATAACCTCCAAACGAAGCACCTACGCATCCCAAGTGGTCGGCATCCACGTATGGCTCGTCCTTGACATCATCAATGGCCGACAGCAAATCGCGCATACACTGTCCCGAATAATCACCACTGATTTCCTCCAGCCATTCGCTGCCGAAGCCTGGCAGTCCTCGGCGGTTGGGAGCTATGACGACGTAGTCGTTGGCAGCCATGATCTGGAAGTTCCAACGATAGCTCCAGAACTGGCTTACGGGGCTTTGGGGACCTCCCTCGCAGAAAAGCAGAGTGGGATATTTCCTTGTGGGGTCGAAGTGGCTTGGCAGAATGACCCACGCCAGCATGTCCTTGCCATCGGTGGTCTTTATCCACCGCTCCCTTACCTCGCCCAGAGCGAGTTGCGAGAAAATGTGGTCGTTTTCGTGCGAGAGGAGGGTGGCCTCGCCATCGAGGCCTACGGCATAGATTTCGTCGGCATACATCATGCTGTGACGCTTGGCTATCAGTTTGTCGCCAAAGAGCGATACATTGCAGTAATCGTATTGCCCATCGGTAATCCTTCTCACCTCACCGGCAAGGTTGGTCTGGTAAATCATGGTGGTGCCATGCCAGACTCCTGCGAAATAGAGAGTCTTGCTGTCGGCACTCCAACAAAACTCGTCCACGCCGCTGTCGAAACTTTCCGTCACGTATGTCTTTTGCCGTGTGCCGAGATCCATCACACAAAGACGTGCGCGGTCACTCTCGTAGCCGTCGCGTGCCATACTGCTCCAAGCCACATACTTGCCGTCGGGGCTGAAGGCGGGATTCTGGTCGTAGCCCATGTTCTGGTCGGCGTCGCCTTGTTGCTTGCACAGGTTGACGGTCGTGCCGTTCTCAGTGTCGTAGAGATAGATGTCGGAGTCGGTCGATTCGGCGTATGCCTTGTGTTCCTTTTTCCGACAGGTGTAGGCTATGCTTTTCGAGTCGGCACTCCAACAAACCTGCTCCATGCCGCCAAACGGTTTCATGGGGCTTTCGTATGGCTCGCCTGCCAGTATGTCGATGGCCTTGGCGACATGCTTGCCGTCGAAGTCGGCGACAAACACGTGGGGGATGGTCTCCACATATTCGTCCCAATGCTTGTACATCAGCTCGTCGATGACCTTTCCGGAAGCCTGCGGAAGGTCGGGATGCAAGTCGGCAGTACGTTGTCCATATTTTATCTGGGCGGTGAACATGACCTTCCGCCCGTCCGGACTCAGCTTGAACCCTTCGATGTAGCCGTCGTAGTCGGACACTTGCCGCCGGTTGCTGCCGTCGGCGTTCATAATCCATATTTGCCCACCGCAAGTATAAGCCAATTTGTCATTGCCTATCCAGCAAACCTCGCCTTCGCTCTCGGCACTGGTGGTGAGTAGTTTCGGGTCGCTGCCGTCGGCATTCATGGTGTAGATAACCCGATGACTCTTGTTGTGTTCCACGCTGTAGTAAGCCACGGTATAGGCTATCGACTTGGCATCGGGACTCGGCTTCACATCGCCGATGCGTCCCATTGCCCACAAGGCTTCGGGGGTCATCCTGCCATTCTCGATTTTCACGTTGGTCTTTCCGATGAACGGTGTCTCGTCGGCTGTCTTGCCGCCGCAGCCCGATAGCGTAAGTAGTGCAGCCATACCCAATGTCAGTCCTTTCATTTCTGCTTGTCTGTTGTGTTTGTCAATGTTTGTTTTTCTTCTCTCTCTCAGCACGAATCCGCTCTTGCTCCTGCTGTAACGCGGCCAGTTTGGCCATCATGCCTCCCTGTGCGGTACCCCGGGTGGCACGTTGTGCGGCAATCTTCTTCTTGTTGGCTTCCAGCCTTGCCAGAAGGGCGGCCTCGTCGGTAGTCTTGCGTAGCACTATCATGGTAAGTATGGAGATGAATCCAGATATGAAGTAGTAGTAGTTCAGGCCGGAGGAGTAGTTGTTGAAGATGAAGATGAACATCACGGGCATCAGCATGGTCATGTATTGCATGCTTTTCATCTGTGGGTTGGCACCGGTGTCTTGCTGTTTCATGGTAAACCACGAGTTCAGCAGGCTGCTGACGCAGAACAAGAGGCAGAAGAGGCTGAGGTGGTCGCCAATGAGCCAGATGTTGGTGCCCCAGCTGATGATGTCGTCGTAGGCGGAGAGGTCGGGTGCCCACAGGAATGGTTGCTGACGCAGTTCGATGGCGTTGGGCACAAAGAAGAACAGTGCCATGAACACAGGCATTTGTATCAGCATGGGCAGGCAGCCTCCCATGGGGCTCACGCCGTACTGGCCATAGAGCTGCATGGTTTCCTGCTGCTTCTTCATGGCATCGTCGGCATCGGGGTATTTCTTTCCCAACTCATCCACGTATGGTTTCAGCACCCGCATCTTGGCACTTGCCAGATAGCTCTTGTAGGTAGCGGGGAACACTATCAGCTTCACGATGATGGTCATGAGCAGCAACACGATGCCCATGCCCAGTCCCCAGTGCGTGAGCCAGTCGAACAGTGGGATGGTGAACCAACGGTTTATCCACTTCAATATAGGCCATCCCAAATACACCAGGCTCTGCAAGTCGGTGTCGCTGCCTCGGAAGCTCAGCTTGTTGGCGGCCTTGAGCGTGCCGAAGTGGTTGGGGCCGAGATACCACTGGAAACGCGAGGCCTGTCGGCCTGTGGGGTCGAAGGGTGTGCTGAATTCCGCCCCGTAGTTTTTCAGATAGCCCGATCCTTTTTCCTGCAACTTGCTTTGGAGGGACGCTGCGTTCAAGGTTTGCTCGCCGATGAGGACAGTGGAGAAGAACTGCCCCTTGTAGGCAATCCATTCGAGAGGGTTCTTCATCTGTGCCTGTTTGTCGCGTCCCTCGCTGAGGTAGTCGGTGCCCTCGCCGGATTCCAAGTAGGTGAGCGAGGTGTAGCGTTGTTCGAAATCGAAGCCTTTCTCGTGTTGGCGTGCCTGCTGTTTCCAGTCGATGCTCATGGCCTTGGCGGTGGCAGGGAAGAAGTTTTCCATGCCAGTGGCGCGAATGCTCATGTTGAGCATATAGCTCTGGGGCAGCAGCTCGTAGCTCACTTCGAGCCGTCCGCCGGTGTGGGTTTGCAGGCACATGGTGAGCTTCGTGTCGCTTACGTCGGTAGGAGTGAAGTAAAGATCCTTGGTGCGCAGGTTCTCGTTCTTGCCGTCGAACAGCATGTCGAATGTGGTTTCGTCTTCCGAGAACAAGGTAAGTGGCTCACCTTGTTGGTTCTTGTATTCGGCAAGTATGGCCTCCACAATGTGTGCGCCTTTTGTCGAGAGCCTCACCGAGAGCAGCTCGTTGCGGAGTGTGAGATACTGTGTCTCGCCTTGTGCCAGTCCAAATACAGCCGATGTCGAGTCTGTCTGGAGAGTTTGCAAGGTGCGTTCGTGTTCCTGCTGTCGCAGGATGGTGTTGATGGAGTCGTTTCGCTGCTGTAGTGCGGCAATGGAGTCGTTGTAGTGGCGTTGGGCGGCCAGTTGCTCTTCCGAGGGTTTGTTCCACAGGCTGAAACCAATCAACACGGCACCAATCAGCACGAATCCAGTTAATGTGTTCTTGTCCACTTTGTCTTGTATTTTTTATTATGATGTTGTCGTTTTGTTCCCATTTTGAAGTTGCAAATATACTATAAAAAAGTGAAAATGGCTTGCGGACTGCCGACATTTTCATATCTTTGCGAGAAAATAGGAAAAACAGAAGTATTATGAGAAAGACGATTCTATCCATTTTGGTGTTAGGGGCTGCGTTGTGTGGAATGCGGGCCCAGGATGTGCAACCAGCCGATACATGCCTACAGTCTGTTGACGCACACCCGCTGTCAGTTGAATCGTATGCACAATACGCCGACAGTGTGTTCTACAGCTATCAAGCTGCGATGGATTCCATCCACGCGGAATACTTCGTCTATTTCCGACTTTGGGACAATCTTGAAGTGGATCCCCCATTGCCTCGCAGGGTGAGTGCCGACTACTTCAAGCTGGTGCTTCCCTCCACTTTCTATACCTCGGTTGCCGACAGGCATTTCAGCATCGACTGGCAGCCCACACTTTCGGCCTACACCTTCCAGCCAGACTCGCTCCTGCTGTTTGCTCCTGCCGACAGCCTGCAGCCTTACCGCCCACAGCCTGTAGGCCGTTCGACGCTGGTCGATGAGTGGATAAGCCCACATCTGATGACATTGTATCTTGACAGTCCGGCTACGGTGAAGTACAACCAACTGTGGTATGCCGACAAGAAGGTCATGGATCTGAACGAACATCGGGTGGAGTCGAAACCCGTGGAGGTGAAGAACTTTGTGGAGAAGGTGGAAGCTGGCAAGGTGACATCGGATAACCAACTGGTAGTGTTGAAACCCAATTTCTGGAAAAAGACAGGAAACGGATATGTGCAGTTCACCCAAAACAAGATTTCGGACAACTGGTACAAGGGCGGCGAGAGCGTAGCTTCGTTGCTTTCGGGATTGGTGCTTACGGCCAACTACGACGACCACCGCTACGTGGAGTTGGAGAACAAGCTGGAGGTGAAGGTGGGCTTCGTGACGGCTCCCTCGGACACGGTACATTCCTACAAGACCAACACCGACCTCGTGCGTTTCAATTCCAAGTTGGGTGTCAAGGCGTTCAAGAATTTCTACTACACCCTTGGCCTGGAGGCCAAGACCCAGTTCTTTGCCTCGTACAGCACCAACTCCACCACGATGATCAGCAATTTCCTGTCGCCTGCGGAACTCGACATGACGCTGGGTCTCGACTACAAGTATTCCAGCAAGAAAATCACCGCCTCGTTGCTCACCTCACCCTTGGCACTTACATACGTGTATGTGAAGGATTACGATCGGGTGAACCCGACCCGATTCGGCGTGAAGGAAGGCGAAAAATCGATAACCATGTGGGGTTCGAAATTCACGGCCAACCTCACCTGGAAAATCACACCTCAAGTGGTTTGGATTACCAAGTTCGACTACTTCACCACCTACGAGAAGGTGATTGGCTCATGGGAAAACACGCTTAACTTCACGGTCAACAAGTATCTCTCGGCCAAACTCTTCCTACACGGACGTTTCGACGACAGCGTGACACTCAAGGAAGGCCAGAGCAGTTACTTCCAGTTCCAAGAGATTCTCAGCTTCGGCTTGAACTATAATTGGTAAGCCTAAGAAGGGCTCTCTTCCCTTCCCCCCTCCAGCTTATCAGGAGAAACGTATTTGTTGAAATGAATGGTAAATAATTCACGTTTCTCAAGCTCGTAAAGACCTGAAATAACGATAGATAACAGCGTAGGGCATTAGCCCTACGGACTTTCAATGCCTCTCTCTATCCGGTGGTTAAATTGCTGTTTAATAGGGTTTACACCCTATTCTATATATTACTCCTTCGGGGTTAGCACATGCGAAACTTGAACAAATAACTAATTGACAAACGAAATGAGCAAAACGCTTCCTTTAGTAGGCATCATTTGGCTGACAATGGCAACCGTATGTCTGGCCCAACAAGCACCCGTGGCACTCAAGCCGGGGGAGGTGAACCTCAACACACAGTGGAATGGCAAACGAGTGGCTTACCTGGGCGACTCGGTGACCGACTCATTGGCCGCTCCTGGTTCGAAACGTTACTGGGCCTATCTACAGGAATTGATGGGCATTGAGCCATTGGTATATGGCATCAACGGTCATCAGTGGACAGGCGTATATGGACAAGTGGAGAAACTCGTCGGCGAACGTGGACAGGAGGTGGATGCCATCATGATATTTGCAGGCACCAACGACTTCAATGCCAGTGTGACGCTGGGCAGGATGTTCGAAGAGGAAGTGAAGGTCGTCGAAATAGACGGGCAACTGAAGGTGAAGCGCAAGCATCGCACCCCCTCCATGGATGCCGACACTTTCTACGGACGAATCAATCGAGTCATGCAGCTGCTGAAAGAGACCTATCCTTCGAAACAAGTCATTGTGCTCACTCCTATTCATCGTGGCTACGCCATCTTCGGACCAGGCAACATACAACCCGACGACAGCTACTGCAACGCCATTGGACTGTATCTCGAATCGTATGTCGAAGCCTTGAAACGGGCAGCCAGATGGTGGTCGGTGCCCATCATCGACCTTTATGGCGAGAGTGGCATCATGCCCAACCTGCAATCGCAAACTCCCTACATTTACCGAGCAGACACCGACCGATTGCATCCAGGCTCGGTGGGACATTACCACATCGCCAAGACCATGCAGTATCGGCTACAGTCGCTGACACCTTGCTTTGAGTAGCACCAACAATTGCGTGCTGCCAACCTACCTGAATAAGAAAACGGATTATTTTCTTGTTTTCAACGTCACCTTTTGGGCTTGTGTTGCGTTATATACATGAAAACGGTTCTAAAAAGAGTGGAGAACCGAAAGCAATGTTTAACCAATAAAAGTTTTAAAAAGATGAATGTTATTGAATCGTTGGTTCCTATTTTTATTGTCGTAGTACTTCCCATCATGGTGGTATGGATGATTTCAAGAGTTATCATCAACCAGACCAACAAACGCACGCAGATTGTGTTGGCGGCCATTGAAAAGAATCCGAATACGGATGTCAGGGAATTCCTGAAATTGTTGGCCTCTCCGCGCACCACCTCCGTAAAACAGCGTCTGCTGTGGCAACTGCGGGCGGGTTGCATGTTCAGTTTTCTGGGACTCTCTTTCTTTATGGCTGCTTCCTGTGTGTATGCTGGCCTTACGGAAAGCGACCAGTCGTTTGGATTTCTCATATTCGCTGGTTCCGTGGCCTTGGGCATCGGCATCTCCTTCCTCATCTGCTTTTTTATTGGCAAGTTGATGCTGGCCAAAGAACTTGAGCAAGAGGAGAACGAGGCATCTGGAGAAAAGTGACACGCGCTGAGTTCACATCGCTAATTGGTGGCGAGCAGAAACAACTTCGACGATTTCTGCTTGCCCTTTGTTGTGGGATTCGCGAAGATGCCGAAGACCTTGCCCAGGAAACATTGATAAAGGCGTACTTGGCTTCGGGAAAATTCACCGACACGGAGAAGTTCACAGCATGGATTTACCGAATCGCCTACAACTGCTTCATTGACCATTGCCGCAACCACAAGCCGTTTGCCGACATGGACGAAGCAAAACACACGGTGGACGAGCAAAATGAAGCACCCGACTACACGAAACTCTATGCCGCCCTCCACACACTGCCGCCAAAAGAACGAACCGCCATTTTGCTGTACTACCTGAAGGGGTATCGGGTGAAGGAAATAGCTGGGATTTTGAAATGTTCTGATAACGCCGTCAAAAAACAAATGTCGCGTGGACGCGAACAACTAAAACTGAAACTACAATGAAAACCGACACGTCACTTGATGATATCTTTTCACGCTTCAACCCCGATTTGGGTAATGACACCATTTACATGGATACCTTTGCCCAGAAACTTGATGCCGTGGATTGCATGAAACAATGCACGAAGCACCAGATTCGTGCCTATCGCTATGCTGTGGCTGGCGCACTCCTATTGGGGATGTTGCTGGGGGGAACGAGCGTGTGGTATGTGCTATCGTTGCCTGTCGAGACATTCGACATCGGCATCCACATATCGGCATGTCCATCCGAATTCTCGGGGCAACATTTGCGTATAATCGTATTGGCACTCATCTCAGCCCTTATGACAATCGGCATTGTGAACCTTATCGGCACGATTCAAGACCTGCTCACCGACACACGAAGCCGATGGCAAGTTATGAATTGCAAAGCCGTGTAAAGTCGCGGCAACCCTGCGTCAAGGCTTCCAGATGTACGATGTAACACTGTGGGGAGGCAAGTCGGCCGTGGCATAGTTGCGTCCATCGGCTGTAAAGGAGAACGACATGGTGCGCGACTCCTTGTTGAGGACGACGAGGGCAAGCGTGTTGTCGGGATTGAGGAACGCGCAAGTCATGAGCCCCGACTGTTCGTTGGTGCCAAGGCGTATGGCTCCGGGACGTACGACACAAGAAAGATGGCCGATGATGTAGTAATGGGAATTGTAGGTGATGGTGTGATAATCGTTACGGTCTATATCCACAGCTCCATAACAACTGGCACACCCTCCAGGTCGGTAGGGACCACGATCGGTGTCAAGCATGAGGTTCCACACAATGACCGCGCCACAACCATACTCCACTGTTCCCAACGCAATCTCACTCATGTCCGCAGAAAGTCGCTTGGCCAAATTGCGTCCGTCGTTCCACATGCCGATGGAAGTCTCGGTGAAGATGAGTTCCTTGTCGGGACGCTCTTTGCCTATCCTGAGCAATTCGCTCCGATTGCCTCCATAGTTGTGATAAGCAGCACCCGCCAAGAAGGTGGCGGCCACCTCGTTGTCATATACATGCAGGGGGTATTGCTGCTGGTCGGGGATGCGGTCGTAGTTGTAGTTGTGGTCGAAAGCATAGATTTTAGTAGATAGTCCGGCCTTCTGGAAGGCAGGGCCAAGGGCTTCGGCGACGAATTGCTGCTGCTCCTTCCATCCCATGAAGAGCGAAGCGGAGTTTCCTCGATTGAGCGGTTCGTTCTGCACAGTGACAGAGTAGATGGGAACACCCGCTTGCTCGAAGGCACGCACCCAACGCACGAAATAGGTGGCATAATCCTGATAGTAGCGAGGATTGAGCTGTCCGTCGTTCCAAGAGTTGAATGGTTTGAGCGACTGAAGATTATCCACTTTCATCCAACGAGGGCAAGTCCAAGGAGAACCCATTATTTTCAATTTGGGTTGAATCTTAAGTATTTCCTTGAGGATAGGAATCACATAGTCCGTTTCCTCGCTCGTCAAGGCAAAATTCTCAATGCCGGGAGTGTCGCAGCAAGTATAATCGGACAAGCTGAAGTCGGAGCAACCGATGGAGATGCGAATATAGCTGAATCCCAGACCTTTTTTCGTGGAAAAGGTCTGCTGAAGGAAAGTCTTACGATCCTTGGGTGACATTTGCATGAGGTTATAGCACGAACTACCAGTGAGGGCAGCCCCGAAACCGTCCATCGATTGGTGACGAGCATCGACATCAATACGGACAAGATTGCCGCCAAGCGGTTCGGCACCGAAGGATAAACTTCCACGCTGGAAGAACAAACTTCTGTCAGCTGTACTTGTATATGACACCAATTTCCTGGCGTTGGTGGACTGGGGTGTCAAGCACAACAAGAGCAATACAATTAAAATCAATACACGGTGTGTTTTCATTTTACTTTTAGACACTTTATTTCCGCAGTAAACCTAACCATAAATGTTTCTTTCTCATAACGAATATCGGGGAAACCTCCCATCGTTTTGTCGAAAATTCGCATCTCTTCGTACTGCGGTCTTCAAGTCAATGCGAACATTCGCCAACAGCACAACAAAAGTATGAATAAATTTTCGGAACAATTGCATGTTTTGATTTTTTCCCCTCGTTTGAAGCGTTTTTGCTTATACCCGGGAAACGGATAAGCACTATACAAATGGCAACTGCTTCGGCTAAATGCTTGCACATTTGCAGCTTTTATCTTATTTTTGCATCAAAAATAAAGTTGAGGTTCATGAATACGTTATTAGTGATAGGTTTGGGGAGTGGAATAGGTGGGGTGTTACGGTATCTGCTGATGCTTGCAACAAATCACATGGGATCGAATTCCCATATAGGAACGATTGCCGTGAATGTGTTGGGCTGTATCTTGTTGGGGGTCTTAGCTGGAATGATTGACGGAGGTTGTCATCTGAATGGGAATCTACGTCAATTTCTTATTGTGGGAGTCTGCGGTGGTTTTACCACCTTCTCCACTTTTGTATCTGATGGTTTCAACCTTCTCCATCACGGCGATGTAATCCAGTCGTTGCTCTACTTGTGTGGTAGTGTGGTGTTGGGGGTAGTCGCATTTGCGACAGCCTATTATGCGGCAGAAATGTTTCAAAACAAGTTCTTATAAACTACAAAGAGAATGAAAGAAGTGGTAAACATCGTCAACGACATTGTATGGAGCCCTGCGTTGGTCGTACTACTCGTGGGAGCAGGATTATATTTCAGCGTGCGTACTCGCTTTGTGCAGGTACGTCGGATAGGCCTGATGATACGTCTGCTGTTTGCGCCTGGCAAGTCGGAGGGAGTGAGATCGTTCTCGCCTTTTCAAGCTTTCTGTCTGGCGCTTTCGGGGCGTGTGGGCACGGGCAACATCGTAGGTGTGGCTACAGCCATAGCCATGGGTGGGCCAGGTGCAGTGTTTTGGATGTGGGTAACGGCCTTCTTGGGTGCGTCCACCGCCTACACGGAGTCAACACTCGCCCAAATGTATAAGTTCACTTACCGCAATGGCTATCGAGGAGGCCCTTTCAGCTACATCGAGAAAGGATTACGCCTACCATGGCTTGGCATGGCGTTCGCCATTACCACCATTGTGGGGTACGGCATGTTACTTATGTTGGTACAGGCCAATGGGGTGTCGAGTGCGTTCTTCAATTCCTTCTCTATCAGTCCATGGTTGTCAGGAGGCGCACTTGCCATTGTTTTAGGAATGGTGGTATTAGGTGGAGCACAGCGCATTGCCCATGTTGCCACAGCGGTCACTCCATTCATGGCTATCGTTTATATATTGCTGGCATTAGTGGTGATTGGGAGCAATGCCGAGCGTATTCCCTATGCTTTTGAGCTTATTTTCAGCAACGCATTCGGAATCAATCCATTGGCAGGCGGCATATTGGGTTCCACCATAGCTTTTGGCGTAAAGCGAGGATTGTTCTCCAACGAAGCCGGAGAGGGCGGCGGTGCCATTGTATCGGGTAGTGCGAACAACGATTCACCAGTGCAGCAAGGTCTTGTCCAAGCGTTCTCGGTATATATTGATACACTTTTGGTTTGTACCGCCACAGCACTCATGATAATTTGCACCGGTTGTTTCAACATATTCGATGCCAGCACGGGAGAAATGATTTACTGCGGTGTCGCCGAATTGGGCAACAACTACGTGGCTTACACCCAGTCGGCTATTGATACCGTATTTCAAGGATATGGCAATATTTTCGTGACAATAGCACTTTTGTTCTTTGCCTTCACCACCATCATGGCCTATTATTTCTATGCAGAATCGAGCATCATATACATGTTCAGTCGGGCAAACAATCCAAAACATCGACGAGCTACAATAGTCCGACGTGCCTACCAGTGCCTTTCGTTGATGTTGGTGGTGTTTGGAGCCGTCATTACATCCGACACCGTGTGGACTCTCGGCGATATTGGCGTGGGGCTTACGACTTGGATCAACATGGTTGCACTGATTGTCCTCTTTCCTCAAGCCTTGCACGCGCTTCAGGAATACGAAAACGCCCGGGAAAAATAAAGCAATTCATGCTTCTCAAGCTCGTAAATATCTGAAAGGGCGATAGATATCAGCGTAGGGCATTAGCCCTACGGACTTTCAATTGCTGTTTAATAAGGTTTACACCCTATTCTATATTATGTCACCCCTTCGGGGTTGGCACATGCGAGGCTTGAATGTTTTATTTGTGTTTTGTTTCATAAAGTTTAAGACGTGTCGTAATTTCTCAATGAAAAATGTATGAGAAAAAGGAAATGAAATGGGAAAGTACGAAATAAGTGTTATATTTGCGACAAAATAAAAAAGCAAAAAACAATGGCACTTGAAATTAACACTAACAACTTCGACTCGTACATCGAGCAAGACAAACCCCTCATGATCGATTTTTGGGCAGAATGGTGTGGCCCCTGCAAAAGGATAGGTCCGGTCGTGGAAGAACTTTCGACACAATACGCCAATGACATCGTCATCGGCAAATGCGATGTCGATGAGAACGATGAGCTTTGCGCACGCTTTGGGGTGCGAAACATCCCTACCCTCTTGTTTATCAAGCACGGAGAAGTGGTCGATAAACACGTGGGCGCAGGCACCAAGGCACAAATAGAAGAAAAAATCAAGAAACTCCTTTAACCCCACCAGCCATGATTCACGACGATGAGTTCCGCATGGAAGACGAAGACGATGAGAAATGCATCGAATTCATAAAAAACTACATGCCATCCGAGATGAAAGGACATTTCACCGACGATGACCTTCAATACATCATTGATGTTCTTGCCGATTACTACGCAGAAAGCGGCATCCTCGACACCGAACCCGATGAGGATGGATATATCGACATCGACCTCGACACCGCAGTCGAGTATGTCATCAAGGAATCAAAGAAGCAACAAATGGGACCGTATGATCCCGAAGAATTGTTTTTTGTGGTACAAGGCGAAATGGAATATACCGAATCCATCGAAGACTAAGCAGCTGCTTAGAAGCGCAACACCCTACATCCATCGTTCTGCTCCTCAATGGTGACCTTCACGGCATCTTCAGGGAGCAGTTCTTCTATCAGTTCGGGCCATTCCACAAAGCAGAGACAACCGCTATAGAAGTAATCCTCATACCCCATGTCATATACCTCATCGAGCTTCTTGATACGATAGAAGTCAAAGTGATAAATCAATTCGGCTGTCGTTTCAGACCTGTATTCATTTACAATGGCAAAAGTCGGCGATGTGATGACATCCGTCACCCCCAACTCCTCGCACACGGCCTTGATGAAAGTGGTCTTGCCCGCTCCCATTTTCCCATAAAAGGCAAACACTGTGTCGGAATCCATTGCCTCCACAAACTGTTTGGCCGCAGCATGTATGCTCTCCAACGAATCAATGATTATTTCCATATCGATTGTTTAATTGTTGTTCAAATATCACCAAATCCTCGGGATAGGTAATCTTCATGTTCCTTTCTTCTCCCCTCACAATATAGACACGTTGTTCGGGGACATATTGTCGCACAACCCCACAATCGTCCGTAACCTTGAAGTCCGGATCGTCCATGCCACGTCGAAACGCCTCGCGCAACAATTCCACACGAAAAGCCTGTGGCGTCTGTGCCTTCTGCAACACATGCCTGTCGGGGATGTATTTCACGCAACCATTCTCCACCTCGTATATGGTATCGGTAACGGGAACGGCCACAGTCACAGCCTCGTGTCCGCGCAGAGCCTCAACCACATCGGTGATGATGCGTTCGCTTACCAACGGGCGAACGCCATCGTGAATAATCAGGTTGACATCTTCATTCGCATACGCCTGTAGTGCCGCAAGCGAGGAGTCGCTACGCTCCTTGCCTCCCGACAATAGCCTGGTCACCTTTTCCCATGCATTACGAGCCCGCATTTCCTCAAACATAGCCATGGATGCCAGGCTTGTCACCACGGCTATCTCATCTATCCCTGGATGATGTTCAAAGACACTGATTGTATATTCCACAATCATCCGTCCATTCACCTGCAAGAACTGTTTGGGACACGATGCGCCAAATCTGCTTCCCACACCTGCCGCCAATACGACCGCCACATTTCTTCTCATCTGCAAACAAAAACTATCAATGCGTCCTGCATTACACGATTATAGGGGCAAGACCGACAACAGCCGCGCATATTCCGTAGGATCGGACAAGATCACCATCGCTTTTTCCACGTCCTTGTCGTCTCTCAGCAAATACTCTATCGAGCCTTTCTCATAATAGTATCGTTTCACAATCTCCTCTGCCAAAGCCTGCTTGATTTCAACCTTGAACTTCTCAAGCTCCATGTCAAGATTGTGTTGCAATTTCTTCTCCAAAGCCTCAAACTCGGCCGAAGCATTGTCCAAATACCCTTCAAATTCAGCCATTTCCTTCAAGCGTTTCAACAAAGATCCACTCTGCCGGTCGTACGAGAAATTCCTGTTTTCGAGCATTTTGCCAAACTCGGCATAGTCGTTGTCGGTCAGAGCAAACTTATCGGGCGAGTCAATGCTTGCATGACGTGCACAATACGATGTGGCGTAATCGAAAATCTCATCGCCATTAATTAAATAAAACAATATGTTAGGAGCATCCTTCCCATCAACCGTCTCGTCGGGTGTAATTCCACCACCATCGCGCACCTCGCGTCCGGCTGCTGTGTGATACACCGTCGTGAGGCTGTCGGGAATCCGATTCACCGACCCATCTACACTCTTTTTCGAATAGTCGATGGCCTGGATGCAACGTCCACTGGGTATATAGTATTTTGCCGTGGTTATTTTCATGCTACTGTTGTAAGGCAGTTCACGCGGAGTCTGCACAAGTCCCTTCCCGTATGTCCGTGTACCGACCACCACAGCCCGATCCAAATCCTGCAACGCCCCCGACACTATTTCGCTGGCCGAAGCCGTGGCGCCATTCACAAGTACCACTAAAGGGATATTCAAATCGACAGGCTCGCTCATGGTCCGATAAGTCATTTCCATCTGCTTCACCTTACCTTTTGTCCTCACAATCTCCTGCCCTTTCGGCACAAACAAGTTCACCACATTCACTGCCTCGTTAAGCAGTCCTCCCCCATTTCCACGCAAGTCGAGAATCATCTTGGCCGCACCTTTCTGCTTCAGCTCTATCAATGCTTTTTTTGCTTCCTTCGAACAATTCTCGATGGCAAACGTACTCATGTTGATATAGCCGATACTGTCGTGCAGCAACGTGTGAAACGGCACCGGATTTGTTTTGATTGAGCCTCGCGTCAGTTGAAACTCCAAAGGCACATAAACACTGTCTGCCCCCATGCGTTCCACCTTTATCTTACAGGTAGTGCCGGGATCCCCGCGCAGATGGCTCGTCACGAAAGTCGTAAAGTCCTGGGCGTTTTGCTCGCCTTGCACCATTTCCTCGCCATTCACCTCCATAATCACATCGCCCGCCTTTATGCCTGCCATAGCCGCAGGGTTGCCTTCGCTGGGTTCCACCACCACCACACGCTTTCTTGCCGCATAATAACGAATGACAGCGCCAATGCCCCCAAACTTGCCTGTGGTCATTTCCTTCAAGGTCTTGTCGTCTTCAGGATAATACTCTGTATATGGATCTGTTTCCTCAAGCATGGCATCAATCCCAGCCTCAATCACCTTTTTGGGGTCGATGGTATCGACATAAAGCATGTCAAGTTCCTTATATACCGCATTGAATATATCAAGATTCCTTACAATCTGAAACATACGGTCATCCGCTTTGTTAAAGCCAAACAAGCCTATCAATGCAACAACCGACACAACCACAATCGCGAAACAATACCCCTTTTTCATTTTTTTTTGAAAAATTTTCTGCAAAGATATTGTTTATTTCGAAAACAACCGCTATCTTTGCCGCGCATTTGAGAAAAATTCTTCGCTAGCTCAGTTGGTTAGAGCACCTGACTGTTAATCAGGGGGTCCTTGGTTCAAGTCCAAGGCGAAGAGCAAACAAGTTCTCATTCTTCGCTAGCTCAGTTGGTTAGAGCACCTGACTGTTAATCAGGGGGTCCTTGGTTCAAGTCCAAGGCGAAGAGCAAACAAGTAGGAGGTAAATGCCAACGACATAAGGCATTTGCCTCCTCTTCGGTTTCAATAAAACCTTTTCTCTCGCCACAGTCCTATATCCGCACAAGTTTTATTGGGAGTCACATCGGTAAAGAACTGCGTGAGATCCTCCGCATCACAGACGATGGAGTAGCTTGGACGCTTGGCTCCGGGGATGTCTTCAATGAGGATGTTCTTATCCAAGAGATCCTGTATGGCTCGGATTGCAGCGTCCTCAGAGCACTTTGCAAGCGTTGCCCATGTCTTTGAGGTAATCCTTGCCTCATAACCATCCAGGAAAAGGTTCAGCATCTGCGTCTGACGCTCAGTCATCGGTACAGAGGATGCCTTTTGCCAGAAGAAACTCTTGTTCAAATTACAATTTGACTATCGTCGCAAATTCTGCGACAAAGAATGATGATGCTATTGTTTTTACCCTTTAATGATGCAAAAGCAACGTCAGCAGGGCACACCAAACTACTGGGCTCTAAAAAAAAATTACTGGCCTCTAAATTTTTTTTACTGGCCTCTCGTTGGGAAAGTGCTGGACAGAAATTGGAGACAATCACCGCTCGACATCGCGCTCTCTAAACCGCATACACATCGAAGAAATGGTGAACCGGCCCATGGCCATGGCCAATGCGATAGTCCGCACCCTCCTTGATGGCTTGATGGAGATAATGCTCGGCTCTCCCCACCGCATCCGGCAACGCCAACCCTTTCGCCAGTTGCGCCGCCAATGCCGACGAGAGTGTGCAACCTGTGCCATGAGTATTAAGGGTCGGGATGCGTGCCGACTCGTAGAAATGACACCGACGGGATTCGTTGTCGTAAAGGACGTCGGTAAGCACATTGCCGACCAAATGCCCTGCCTTCAGCAACACCGATGTATGGAATTCCTCGGCCATCCGCTGCGCAATCTCTGCCAGTTGGTTTTGTTCACGAATCGACCCCCCCGCCAGAACCTCCGCCTCTGGGATGTTTGGCGTGATGACCCGGGCCATAGGCATCAACTCTTGCTTGAGAGTCTGAACCGCATCGATAGACATCAACCTGTCGCCCGATGTCGCCACCATGACTGGGTCGAGGACAATGTTTGCCGGGTGAAACTGCCGGATTGTCCGAGCCACCGCCTTCATCACGTCTGCCGAGGGGAGCATTCCTATCTTGATGGCATCGGCTCCAATGTCGCTCAACACGGCGCTGATTTGTCCACTGACTATATCGGCCGGGAGTTCGTGCACGGCCTGCACGCCAATCGTGTTCTGCACCGTGACGGCCGTAATGGCAGAGGCTGCAAAACATCCGTTGGCAGAAATCGACTTTATATCGGCCTGAATGCCGGCACCTCCACCGGAATCGCTGCCTGCAATCGCAAGTACTCGTTTATAACTTTTCATTGACCTTATATTTCCATAATTCCAAAAATCATATTCAAACTGTGCCGCCTCCTGATATTTCCGTGCCATGCGTTGACGTGTAGCCTCATGGCAGGCCGCTCCCCTTTCACACACGCCGATTTTTCTTGTCGGGAACAAGCGAACGTAACCTACGAGTCGCCGAACACACATCATTAGAAGCGATGATGGCACTAACCAAAGCCACACCATCCACCCCACAATCCATCACTTCGGGAATGGTCCGCTCATTCATGCCGCCAATTGCCACCGTGGGATGCTCGGACACACTTAGTGCCTCGCGCAATCCATCGAGTCCGAAAGGCCGGGCCGTGTCGGTCTTCGTGTCGGTGGCAAAAACCGGGGAAATGCCAATATAATCGACATCCAGGCCATTTGCCTCCTTGACCTGTTGCAGATTCTCGACCGACAGACCTATAATCTTATCATGCCCGAGCAAGCGCCTTGCCGTCTCATACGGCATGTCGCTCTGCCCAATATGCACCCCATCGGCATCCACGGCCAATGCGACATCAATCCTATCGTTTATGATAAGTGGCACATTATATGGCCTCAACGCATGTCTCAAGGCTTCTGCCAATGCGACAAAACACGCCGTGGAGCAGTCCTTCTCGCGCAGCTGCACCATCGTCACGCCGGCTTGCACGGCTTGTTCCACCGTCTTCACCAAATCCCTGCCATGCAAAAGGGTTCGGTCGGTAACCAGATAGAGAGACAAATCAAAGTTCATAAACCTTATCAATAAAAAGAGATTGAAAACTTCCGGGAGCCCGAGTCAACCCAGCAGCCCGTTGCCCTGCCAACCCCACAGCCGTCATGCCACATTCAGCTGCAAGGAACACATCAGAATCATGCACCGTAAAAGCAGCCACCACTGCCGACGCCACACAACCCATGGCCGTGACCTTTGCCATCAGAGGAGAACCAAGGCTCACGGTTGACACCTGCGACCCACGAACGATCAAATCGGTCTCTCCGCTTACAACTACCACCGCGCCACAACACTGCGAAAGTTCTTGGGCAGCATCCATAGCCATGTCGGCTTGCACGCTACTATCCACGCCCCTTCCGGCGACACACCTACCCGACAACGCAAGTATTTCAGACGCATTGCCCTTAATGACCGTGGGGCGGCACTCTGCGATGATGCGACTTGAAGCCTTCAATCGGTAAGAAGTAAAACCTGCGCCTACGGGGTCGAACACAATGTTTTTGTGTCGTTCGCTCATGATTTTTCCCGCACGACACATCGCGTCAAGACTGTCATTGTCGAGAGTGCCTATGTTGACAACAAGCGCATCGGCTTGCCGGGCTATTTCCTCAGCCTCGTCCAAGACGTTCGACATGATGGGCGATGCCCCCAAGGCCAACAACACATTGGCACTGAAATTCATTGCCACATGATTTGTGATGTTGTATATCAATGGCCGATGCCGACGAACGACATTGACCTTATCATGCAATGTTTGTAAGTCCATTATAACAAAAAATAAAACCGCATTTCCAATAAGGAAATGCGGCCAACAACAAAATCACCCAACGTATTTCCTCTCTACAATTACGTAGCAGGTTCAAGGGTATCATCTCAGCCCGCCCTTTGGCAAGCACCCCTAACTATAGCATATCAGCTTGATTCAGAAAAGTACCCGAAGTGGGACTTGAACCCACACGACCGTGTTATGGTCAAGGGATTTTAAGTCCCTCGTGTCTACCGATTCCACCATCCGGGCGGCCCTTTCTAAAACCGTGCGCAAAGATAAGTTGATTTTTGGAATCCCACAAGAAAATATTGCCAAATTTAATTTGCCATATTTTACTCGATTTTGTTTCCTTTTAGGTCATAAAGCACGCTGTCATCGCGCTCATTCAATTCCAGGCTGCATTTTATGATATTCTCCGATGCCATTTCAATGTTGCCATATTTTGCGGGAACAATCACCCTTCCAGTCTGCTTGTCCATTACACCCCTTGAAGTCCAATAATTCTTGAAATCACCAGCTTCTAACATCCCTTTCACACTCTGCTATCTCCTTGTCACATTTAAACAGTTGATGCGTACATACCACAATAAATTCATCGGACGCAAGAAAATCCCGGACTACGTCTTCGTGGTAGTATATTAGAGGACAACTGCTTTGATAACCGAATTCCGAATTTACGCCTATAGTTTCCACTAACCATTTATCTTTTTCCTGATAGTAAGTCAGAGACAGTCTGGTGAAATCTATATGAGGGCAACGTTCTGATGCCAGATTTGAACATATCACAAGCCATCGTGTCATGTCACCCTTGGTATTTGCAGAGCTTATGAAGTCCGATGCTTCCGCCGAAGCACGTTCAAGACCTTCTTTCAACTCTTCGGCAAGAGTTCTTAATGCTGCCGGAGAAACATCTTGGTATGAGCCCATCAGGGTCCCCTCAAATTTTTTTGCAAAATGTTCCTGCCACCAGATGCCACCTACATATTCGGGCAGTCTGTTAAAAATCTCTTCATAATTACGCATAATCAGTTTTCCTTGAAATAATCTTCTTTCATTCACCTCATCACTTCCGCAGCCCTTTTCAGATAATATGCCGCCTGATCTGACGCATCTTTTGCATACCTCATCTGTGTCTTATAACTATCCCACGCGGATTTCGCATATCTGAGTTGAGTCTGCTGTTTGTCCACGGCATCGCGGGAATACCTTGAATAAGTATTTGCACGGTCAATATCACCCTTCTTTACATAATAGGAAGCCTCGCGCTGATTGCTCTCTGCCTTCTTCGCATAGTATTCCGCCTCGCGTTCATATCCTTCAGCCTTCTTCCTGTAATAGTCTGCCTCCCTCATATACCCGTCCGCCTTCTTCTGATAGTATTCCGCTTCCTTGGAATACTCTGCAGCTTTGCGGCTTCCGTCGCTCTGTCCGTAAGACAGCAGGGGAAGACTCAAAAGAAGAATTAATGCAACAATACGTTTCATAACAAACTCAATATCGTGATTCAGGTGCCGGCATATTTTCGTATGGGCTTTCAAAAATCTGAACGCCATTGGCCGCAGCTTCACGACGTATCTGCCTCATCTCAACCTGATACTTTGTGAAGTCCGAAAGCATAATTGTCCTTGACACACCATTCGACATAACCTCCAGACTGCTGCAAATATCCCTTACGAAACCTTCCTTCAAATCATAATCTCGTTGGTACTTCCCAGCATCTACATAAGAATCGTTGCTGGATGGAATGTCCCATGGCATAACATTTCCTCCTGCTCCTGTCTGAGGTACACCTTGTTGAGGTGGCAGGCCTTGCGGCAGTTCTCTCTGTTCAACAGAATGGGATGAAGAACATCCCCAGTTTGTTTCAGCTTTGTCTTTAAAATAATAGAATGCCAGTACAAGAACGGCAATCCATAAAATGCCTTTACCTATCTTTTTCATAATCAATAATCCAATTCAAAACCAACGGGATTCGGGCCATATAGTTTGTTATACAGCGTTTCCAGGTCGACTCCGTGCTTCTTGTTATATTCCATATAGTGCTCTCCCTTGACTATCTCATAGTAGTAATAGTCCTTCACGTTACCGCCATACATCATTGACGGATACACCATCACTTTCATTAAATCATAATTCTTGTCAACCTGATAGAACAGGGATCCGTTGGGAAGAGAATATATGCGACATCCGTCGCTTTCTCCTTTATATTGTATTGGAATTCAGTATCCCGGGCAATAGCCTCCCCGAAAGGAACGGAAATCACCCCCATCTTGTCAGCATAGATTTTAGCATAGAAGCTGGAACTATTTATAAACTGTTGCGATTGCACTTCATTCACATAAAAACTTCACGTCTCGGTATATTTTCCTTCATACAGGACCGTGCTCTGTTTGGTTGCCCATCCGCCAGATCTGGGCTGGGCAAATTTAGAATGCTAATTAATAACTCTTTGTCTGTCATACGGGGAATAGTGAACTGGATTTCAGAGTTTTAAAGGAATAGCTATTACAATGCTTACGGACATTTTTTCCCCCCACAATAATCCCTTATTATATTGAATATCACCGACTAATCTTTTATGAGAAATCTATGGGGCTCTTTTTGAGCCCCATAGTACTAATTCAGAGATATACCATCTCTATTAAGGAGGCTCTTTACACGAGACATTTTTAATGCAACGTTCATGAGGTCATTAGTCGTTTCTTCAGCAATTGTTATACCTATAACCTCTTGCTCTTCATCTTTATAAACTGGAGATCCACTAAAGCCTTGCGTTATCTGCATATCCATTATGAATAAATCTTTACAGTCCCTGTAGGACTCGTTAGCGACACATCCGGAAGTCCAGTACTCTTGCATTTTAGGAAATCCATGAATAGAAATTTCATCTTTAACTTTTACTTCCTCATTAATCATGAAGCCTGTCACGTCTTCAGGAAGAACCGAAATATCATCAAGTCTGAGTAATGCCACATCAAACCTTAACGTCTGTAGATCAGCACCATCAAAAGCGACAGGTGTTACCCATTTAATAGAAGCTGTCGTCCTCAAAGGCTCATCGTTTTCATCTGTGATACGTGTAAATTCAAGATAAACTTGTTCACTTGTAGTTCCTGCGACCACATGCCTAGCTGTAAAAAGGTAGCCCGACCGTTCTCCAGCGTTATTTGTTACCAAAAAGGCTGTTCCTACTGATGACATATTGCCTCCATTATCCACAATAATCTTAGCAACATATTTCAAACAATCAGAATCTTCACCGGTGGATTCTTTTTTCACTTTGCTATAATAACTTCCAATAAAAAGGCCTAAAGGCACTAGGCACAAAAGTGCCGCATTAAAAATGTTGCGAACTTTTCCTGTGTGCGTCAACAGCATTTTTCTTTGAAGTTCATTGCCCGAAGGCGTCATATTCAGTAACATATTTTCTTATTTTTAGTTATTAAGGATTCTTATTCGCCTTTCGATGTTTGATATTTTACGTTTAACATCGGTGTCATATCTTGACAAATCTTCTGCCTGTCTGTAAATATTCAGAATATCAGAGTACATTTGGATACAGTCAGGTTTACGCATTATTTGTCCTCTAAGAATGACATCATCGTACACGCGATTAGCCTCGGTGCAAGCCCTGTCACCTTCTGCCAAAAGTATTATCACTTGCCCATATATCGCATCAATCTGATTAATTTGCGCTATGACATTCGGATCTCTATGTCGCACCTTTTCTGCTCTCATATAATACTCACGAGCGGTCATATAATCTTGATCTCTCATATATTTTGAGGCTATATTGAAATATCTGTCAAACTTGTCCTCTGCCGTTTCAATTGATATCATTACTCGTAATTCAACAAGTTTGGCTGGTGGAATAGGATTTGACATATCCCAATATGTAG
>JAUNNV010000143.1:1101-5282 GCA_030531335.1 Bacteroidales bacterium | reverse complement strand
CGTTGACATTCTTGGAAAAGTCGGGGAAGATGGCGGTGATGTCGATGGTGTGCGGTCCTCCGTAACTGCTGTTGTCGTTGGAGTCGTGGGTGCGTGCATACGGGATGTCGCAATCCTTGAAGGATTGGAAATTGTCGCGTACTTGGTCTCCCTTGGTTTTGACAGGACCATTGTTCACGGCGTTCATTATCTTTATGGGGCCAACCGTCTTGGACGTTTTCACCACTATGTCGGCCATTGCGGTAGAGGCAATGAAAACGGCTGTCATAAGAAATGCTGTCTTTTTCATCGATTCAATGGATTTTCCTTTATGTGTTATCGAATTTCTATCATGATGAACGATCGCGGCTCCAAGTTCACACGGATGACTCCATCGACGACATGAACCGGCACTTCGGTGTACATGTGATTGGAGTCGGTGATGTGGCCGATGAGCTCGGCGTCGCTACTGAGTCCTTCCACCTTGATGTTCACCCATTTGGAGGCCACCACGTTGTTGTCGGGCGTGAAGCGGCTCACGAAGACGGCCGTCTTGCCTTTGCCGTTGGTGGCGGCGGTGGCGCTTACCTCTTCATCGTCGGAGGTGGCTTCTATCTCGGTGCCGAGCTTGCGAAGCTTTGCCCAGGCATAGAAGGGGTAGTAGCCCTCCTTGGGCGCGAAGGTGTAGTAGTCGAACATGCCGTTGAACACGGTGAACACACGGGCATCGTAGTACATGAGCATGTCGAGGGGAGTCTTGTTGCACAGATTGAAGGTGGCTGCAATGAAGGCGGCTCCCATAAGGCTGTTCATGGCCATGACACTATACTGATACTCATCGGTCCAGCCTTTCACGTAATTCCATTCGTTGAGGATGGATTCGGCCTGCGTGTAGCCATGCTTGTCCATAAGCTTGCGCATACGCTCGGATTTCGCAGCTATTTCGGTAGGTTGGGTGCTGTAGATATGCCACGAGAAAAAGTCGAGATCCACTTTGTGTGCGGCCATGTATGCCAGGAATTGGTCGGCCCATTGCTCATTGCCTGCCAATGCCGGACCACCTATCTTCAGGCGGGGGAAGCACTTGTTGAGGTGGTTGGCGGCAACCTCGTAGAACTTGAAGAACTGTTCTGGACTTCCTCCCCAGGTGCGTGGGTTGCGTTTCCAGGCTTCGTTTTCGGAATCAAGGTCGGGTTCGTTCCATATTTCCCAGTACTCGATGTCCCATTTGTAGCCATCGGCCCATCCCTCGGTGAAGTGACGGATGATATGCTCGCAGATTTGCGCCCATTTCATATTGTCGGCAGGAGGCATGATGCCATACTTTTTCGAGCCGTGTTCGATGCTTTGCCCCAACCGATAAAACACCTTCGTGCCGGCTTCCTGCATGGTGGAAAGATATTCGTCGGTGAAGGTGAAGTCGTAGGACTTCGGGTCGTTGACATTCTTGGAAAAGTCGGGGAAGATGGCGGTGATGTCGATGGTGTGCGGCCCTCCGTAGCTGGTGCTGAAATTGGAGTCGTGGGTACGTGCATACGGAATGTCGCAATCCTTGTAGGATAGGAAATTGTCGCGTACTTGGTCGCCGTTGGTCTTGTCAGGGCCGTTGTTCACGGCGTTCATGATTTTCATGGGGCCAACCGTCTTGGACGTTTTCACCACTATGTCGGCCATTGCGGTAGAAGCGGTGAGGCCTAAAGCCAGTAGGATGATGAATCGTTTCATTTGTCTTGTGTGTTATTGTTTGATGCCTCGACGCACGGGAAACTCTGTGATGCGTAGGGTGGTGCATCCGTATGGGATAAGCGTTATGTCGGTGGTGGTGTTGTCCTGGGCTTGAAGCGTGGAGAATGTGACATCGCCTGCGGAACCATTGTAGGCTTTCCAGCCTGGAAGAGGCAAGGCCTTTGCATGGAGCACGATGGGCGCGTTCTCCACATTCCACGGATAGCTTGCCATGACGGTGGCCTTCTCCACGGTGATGTGTTGCCCGATGGCATCGGCTTTCAGGTGTTCTTCAATCAACGCGAAGTTCCATGGTGTGTCCGAGGTTACTTCGTAGTACCATTTGCCGTAGGTGTCTTGCATGTCGGCAGGCATTTCCTTTTTCGTCCATGTCTCGTCCATCCTAAGCGCATAGAGCAACGGACCGCGTTCCACCACGGCAGCATTGTCGTACCAACGGCCCGATGTCACCTGCATGGGCAGTTCGAGTGTCAGCACATCGCCCTTGGTCCAGTTGCGCCGCACGATGCAGACCGTTCCGGGATGGGTCTCTAAGGCAAGGGGTTGTCCGTTTACCTTGATTTGTGCGTCCTTGCACCATGCCGGGATGCGCAGGTGGAAGGGGAAATAGGCTTGGCGTTGCTTTTTGTCGGTGAAGTTGATGGTGAAGGCTATGGTCTCATCGAAAGGATAGTTGGTGTCTTCCTTGATTTCCACTTTCGTTCCGTTGGCCACAGTGGCTTTCAGCGAGGATGGACCGTAGAGCAGTGCGGCCACTCCTTCATCGGTAGTGGCATACCACAGGTTTTGTACGAACTTTGGCCAGCCTTGGTGCATGTTGGTGGTGCAGCAGGGATAGCCGTTGAGCTCGCCAAACACTTGGTCGGTGGTGGCATGGGGGGTGGAGAAATTGCGTGAGGCAAGCGAACACTCTATCTGGTTTGTCTGCTGATAGTACTGGCGGCCGGTGAAGTTGTCGTCGGCTTGTGTGGGCAACGCATTGTAGGCCACACGCTCCAGATGGTCGGCCCAGTCGGTGCTGCCGGTGATGCGGGTGATACATTCGAGCGAATACATCATTTCGACGGCCGTGCAGAATTCGGAGCCTCGGTTAGGATGGCCGAAATGCAGGCTTTCGTCGCCCGCCCATAAGCCTGTGGGCAGTCCGAAACTGTTGCGTATTCTTCGCATACCTTCTTCCACTGCGTGAAGGTTCCTGGCGTCCTTGCTTTGTTGGTAGTAAATCACCGGTTCCTTGAAACCTTGTCCTAAGTTGACGCAATGGAGGCTGTTCTGGCGGTAAAGGTGGTCGGTGGTGGTGAAATACTCGGTCCAGGGGGTGGTTTGCGAATGGATGAGCTTGCCCAGTTCGAGCAGGAACGGCTCGCCTGTGAGGTTGTAGAGCCAATACACGATGTCGAGATTGTCGCCGCCACGTTGCGCTCCCCAGAATGTCCAATGGTCGAGTGGGTGAGTAGGAAGCATCTGCAACTGATACTTGAAGTATTTTGTCAGGAATGGGATGACCCGTTCGTCGCGGGTGGCCATGTAGTACTGCTTGATGATTTTCAGAGCCACCATCTTGGGCCACCAGTCGTGAGAGTTGTTACGCTGTAGTCCGGGCTCATGTGGGCGGTCGGTGTCAGGTCCGAAGTAGCCATCTGCTTTCTGCGAGTTCAGGATGGCTTCCACCCATATCTGTGCCTTGGCTTTCAGCTCATTGTCGTCGAGCAGGTAGGCCAACGGCAACAGTCCGTCAATCCAGTAAGGGCCGCGTTCCCAGGCATCGCCGTCGCCACCCAACCAGGCATTGCGCTTGCCTACCACTTGTGGGTAGATCTCGTCGAGGTGTCCTGTCAGGCCTGTGCGTTGACGCTGTAGCTGTTCGTTGAGCCATCCTTCGGCCTTGATGTTGCCCAAGGGTATTTCCATGTATGATGTTTCGATGAGCGGATGGCGGTTGGCCACATACCCTGCTTCTGGCTGCACAGCCCAAGAGGCTGTGCAAACCATGCAGCAAGTCAGTATGAATGTTGTTTTAAGATGGTTCATATATGGACTTGTTGTTATTTATGGGCAAACGTAATACCTTTCGTCTTGTTCCAGTCGCCACGGGTGAAGTCGGGCACTTGCACTGGCATGAAGCCTGTGTTGATGGAAAGGGCGCTGAGCTCGATGGGGCAGCTCCATTGTGCGGCATCATACACGTCGATGTCCAAGGGTAGTCCGTTGCGCAGGCAGTAAATCATGCGCGAGTTGAGGATATAGTCCATGCCACCATGTCCGCCTACTTCGAGGGCGCGTTGCTCGTGTTCGGTCCATACGGGGTGTTCGTAAGTCTTTTTCAAGTAGTCGAATGCTTCTTTCGACGATTCGCCCATGCCCGATATGAGCATTTCTGGATTGTATTTCTCCAGTTCGGTTACGCCGGGAGCCTGCTTGCTGTCAACGGCAAACCATTCGAATGGATATTTGTT
>JAUNNV010000143.1:0-1050 GCA_030531335.1 Bacteroidales bacterium | reverse complement strand
CCTTTGGTGCCCGAAATCATGAACAACCGGTTGTAGGGGCGTGCACCATATACGTTGTGTTGGATCAGGATCTCATGCCCGTTCTCTGTGCTGATGAGTGTCACCACTTGGTCGCCTTCGGCAATCTCTTTGTTGCCATTGTATTTCATGGCCACGTCGGCAGCGTTCATGGACTTGGTGCTCATGGCCACGAGCTTGTTCATCTTGTCGCCTCGGTTGATGTCCATCGACTGGCATACGGGTCCCAAGCCGTGGGTCGGATAGTTGTCGCCGCTGTGTGTCACGTTGAAGTCGAGACGCCAACTATCGGTGTATTCTGCCCAGAAGGGATTGAGGTTGTGTATGTAGGCACCTTCGCCATGGAACACCTCGCCCAACAGACCTTGTTGCTTCATGTTGAGGGCCAACAGCTCGAACTTGTCGTAGCAACAGTTCTCGAGTATCATGCAGTGGCGGCGGTTGCGTTCGCTGGCATCCACCAGTTCCCAACATTCCTTGATGCTGGTGGCGGCTGGCACCTCGATGGCTGCATGTTTGCCATGGTCGAGGGCATATACGGCTATTGGGGTGTGCATCTGCCATCCGGTGCAGATATAGACCAGGTCGATGTCGTCGGCTTCGCAGAGTTGCTTGTAGGCCTCCGCGCCTACATATTCGCGTGCTTTCGGCCGTCCGGCTTTTGCAATGCTTTTTTGTGCCAGATCTACATGGTCTTGGTAGAGGTCGCACACGGCAGTAATCTCCACACCCTCGATTTGCATGAGTACACCCATGTTGCCGCGTCCTCTACCACCGGCTCCCACCAGACCCACGCGGACGGTCTGCATAGGCTCGCAGGCATAACCTATCATTGATTCTTGTCCGGGTTGGCGTGCCGGTTCGTCAAGTACGATGGTTCCGTTTACGACCTTGTAAGGCAATGAACTCTCTACCTTGGGGTAGTTGTCTGAACAAGCTACCAGGGTAATGCACAAAAGTGCTAATAGATAAAACTTTTTCATGTGATTCGGTATAAAATAGTTAAATTGTCAAATAGTAAATAGTAAAAAT
>JAUNNV010000021.1 GCA_030531335.1 Bacteroidales bacterium | reverse complement strand
AGCAGGAAGAGGTCCTGGCACACATCGAGGACATCGACCAGGCTGGCGACATTGTGGATTTGCTGAAATACGACGAGGACACGGCCGGCGGATTGATGGGCACTGAAATGGTTGTGGTAAACGAGAACTGGAGTATGCCCGAATGTTTGAAGGAAATGCGTCTGCAAGCCGAGGAAATGGACGAGATATACAATGTATATGTTGTCGATGACATGGAGCGGCTGAAAGGTGTGTTCCCATTGAAAAAGATGATTACCAGTCCGTCCGTGTCGAAAGTGAAGCATGTAATGACCAAGGATCCGATTTCGGCCCATGTCGATACGCCCATCGATGAGGTGGTGCAGATGATTGAGAAATACGACTTGGTGGCAGTGCCTGTCGTTGACAGCATTGGCCGACTGGTCGGTCGGATTACGGTAGATGACGTGATGGACGAGGCACGTGAACAGCAAGAACACGACTATCAGATGGCATCGGGTCTTACCGACGATGTGGATACCGACGACAGCATGTTGCGACAGACAACGGCCCGTATCCCCTGGCTTTTGATAGGTGTGTTTGGTGGTATAGCCACAGCCATGATACTCAGCCAGTTCGAGGGTGTGTTGGGGCGTGCCGCACCTTACATCATGCTGATAGGCGGTACGGCGGGAAACGTGGGGACCCAGTCGTCTGCCATTGTCGTCCAGGGATTGGCCAACAACTCATTGAGTTCGTCGAACACGTGGCGACAGATACTAAAAGAGGCAGGGGTCGCATGTATCACGGCTACGGCCATCAGTTTGCTTGTTTTTGTCTATAACTGTCTGAACAAGGATTTGGGAGCCTCCGACCCGTTGACATTGGCCGTTTCGTTGAGCCTTTTTGCTGTTGTCATGTTCGCGATCATCTTCTGGACTTTGGTTCCGCTTATTCTTGAAAGATTGAGGATAGACCCTGCCATACCCACAGGCCCTTTCATATCCATCACGAATGACGTGGTGGGAATGGCCATTTACATGGCAATAACCACATTATTGACCCAAATATTGACATAAACCATACAATTATTTGGCAAAGTGGAATTTTAGTGCTTATTTTGCCCGGAAATGCCATAAAAACAAGATATGAATATGAACACCAAGGAGGAAGTCATTGAACGACTGAAAGAACTCATGCAGCAAGATACCCCAATTGAAAAGGCGGAACTTGACAGTGTGAAAGTTGCATTTTATCGGATTCACAACGCCGAAACGGAAGCAGCCAAGAATGCTTTTGTGGAAGCGGGTGGAGTAGCCGACGATTTTGTGCCCCAACCAGACGAGAAAGAGGACGAGTTTAAGGAATTACTGAATGCCATCAAGGAAATTCGTTCGGCTCAAAAGGAAGCGGATGACAAGGAGAAGCAGGAAAACCTGACCAAGAAGTTGAACATTTTCGACCAGATGGAGGCCTTGATTGCCAACGACGACGCCAATGCCGTTTATCAGCAATTCAAGGCGTTGCAAGGGGAATGGTTGGAAATCAAGAACGTGCCGGCCGAGAATGCCACAAGTCTTTGGAAAACATATCAGAAACTGACAGAAAAGTTCTATGACTTGCTGAAGTTGAACAATGCCTTCCGCGAATACGATTTCAAGAAGAATCTGGAAATCAAGACCCGTATTTGCGAAAACGCGGAAAAACTTGCCGAAGATGCCGATGTCATTGGCGCATTCCGAAAGTTGCAACAACTGCATCAGGAGTTTCGCGACACGGGGCCTGTGGCAAGGGAATTCAGAGAGGATATATGGAATCGGTTCAAGGCTGCATCGACAGTCGTGAGCCGCGCTTATCAACAGTTCTTTGAAAACAGGAAAGAACAAGAACAAAACAACTACGACCAGAAAGTCGTGATTTGCGAAATCGTGGAGGCCATAGAGTATGAAACATTGAAAACATACCAGGACTGGAAAAACAAGACCGATGAGGTTTTGACCCTACAAGCCAAGTGGAAGAAAATAGGTTATGCTCCGCTGAAACTCAACAGTAAGATTTTCGAGCGCTTCCGCGCGGCTTGCGATGACTTCTTCAACAAAAAAGCCGCGTTCTTCAAGGAAATGAAAGGAAGCCTAAGCGAGAATCTTGAGAAAAAACGCCATCTGTGCGAACAGGCCGAAGCATTGAAGGACAGCACGGACTGGAAAACCACAGCCGAGACCTTGTCGCGCCTGCAAAAGGAATGGAAAGAAATAGGTCCGGTAACCCGGAAACATTCGGAAGCCATTTGGAAGCGTTTCGTCGAAGCCTGCGACTATTTCTTCGAGCAGAAAAACAAGGTGAACGCCTCCCAACATTCGGAAGAACATGAAAACCTTGAGAAGAAACGCGAGATAATCCGCCAATTGCGCGATTTGAACACCTCGGAAACTCCCGACGGCAGTGCCGTTCATGACTTGGTGAAACAGTGGAACACCATCGGTCATGTGCCCTTCAAGGAAAAAGACAAATTGTTCAAGCAATACAGGGCTGTTGCCGATGTTCTTTTCGACAAGTTGAACTCTCAGAAACGCCATAGCAATAAAGGTCAGCTTGATTCCGGACGATTCTCGGGCACTTCCCACGATCGCTTGGTACGTGAGTACGAAGTCAAGAAAGCGGAAATCCAAACCTACGAAAACAATCTGGGATTTTTGTCGAAGTCATCCAAGAACGGAGGCGAATTCATTCAGGAAATTTCCCGCAAGATTGATTCGCTGAAGAATGAATTGGCAGAACTTGCCCGAAAGATAGAAAGTTCATCGCTTGAAGATGAAAAATAGCGAATTCGAGGGGGAAGGCGTTGAATCGAAAGGTCGAACAAATGACAAATCGTGATATAAGGATGAAAACAAATTTAAGTTCAAGTATTTCATTAAACCAGGTTTCGACAAAATACTATCGTCCGGAGAGCCCAATAGCCCAATCGGAATTGACCCGTTTTGAAAAAATCCCTACTCGGATTTTTGAAACAATCGACGAAGGAATTGGTCAAATTGCCAATGAGGTTGTACAGCTTATCCAGCAACGACAACGTGAAAACCGATTCGTGGTGTTGGCTTTAGGTATAGGCAACTCTCTACGGCCATTATATGCGGAACTGGTGAGAAGACATGAGGAAAACGGAGTGAGCTTCCACAATGTCGTTGTATTCAATCTTTATGAGTTTTTCCCATTGTCGAAGGATGCTCCCAACGGTAGTTTCACCCAACTGAACGATTTGTTCCTCAGCCGAGTGAATGTGACTCCACAAAACATTTTCACCATTGACACATCCATCTCCCAAGATTCCGTGCAGGGGTATTGCCGTCTGTACGACCAACGCATCCAATCGTTTGGTGGACTGGATGTGGTGTTGATGGGAATAGGAAGAGAAGGCAATGTGGCCATGAACGAGCCGGGATCTCCCATGGAGTCGGTCACACGAATGATTTTGATAAATTCCACCTCCAAGTCGGAATCCTCTCACAATGTGGGTTCCGACAACCTGCCCCCCTGCGCAATCACGTTGGGCATTTCCAACATCCTTTCGGCAAAGAAGATCTATTTGCTGGCATGGGGTGAGACCAAGGCCGACATCATCACAAAAACCGTAGAGGAAAAGTTCACACGCGCACGGCCAGCCTCGTACCTGCAAATCCACACAGATGCCAATGTGTGCATTGATTTGTCGGCGGCTTCCCATCTCACCCGTATCCAACGTCCGTGGCTCGTGACAACATGCGAATGGAACGACAAGCTGATACGGAGCGCCATCGTCTGGCTTTGCCAACGATTAAACAAGCCTGTGTTGAAACTTACCAATAAGGATTACAACGAAAACGGCCTGAGCGAATTGCTGGCATTGTATGGCTCTGCATACAATGTGAACATACGTGTCTTCAACGACTTGCAACACACCATTACTGGGTGGCCGGGAGGCAAACCGAATGCCGACGACACCTATCGTCCCGAACGTGCCACTCCATTTCCCAAACGGGTCATCGTGTTCTCTCCCCATCCCGACGACGATGTCATTTCAATGGGCGGTACCATCCGCCGATTGGTACAACAGGGACACGAGGTGCATGTGGCCTACGAAACTTCGGGCAATATCGCTGTGGGAGACGAAGAGGTGGTTCGTTTCATGCACTTCATGAAGGGCTTCAATGAGCTTTTCGCAGATGGCAAGCTACAGGCCGTCAGCGATAAACATGCTGAATTCAAGTCGTTTCTGGATGTCAAGAAGGAGGGCGACATCGACACACGCGACATCCTATCGGTAAAAGGATTGATTCGTCGTGGCGAGGCCCGCACTGCCTGCACGTTCAATCAGATTCCGTTGGAACGCTGTCATTTCCTTGATTTGCCTTTCTATGAGACCGGTCGGATTGACAAGAACCCAATTGGCGAGGCCGATGTGAACATTGTGTTGGAGTTGCTCCGTGAAATCCAACCCCATCAGATTTACGTTGCAGGCGACCTTGCCGACCCCCATGGCACACACCGTGTTTGTACTGACGCCGTACTGGCTGCCCTTGACATGGAGAAAGAAGCTGGGGCTACATGGTTGGACGATTGTCGCATCTGGATGTATCGTGGTGCATGGGCTGAATGGGAGATTGAGAACATCGAAATGGCCGTTCCTCTCAGTCCGGAAGAACTGCGGGCAAAACGCAATGCCATCCTCAAACATCAGTCGCAAATGGAAAGCGCACCCTTCCTGGGCAACGACGAACGCTTGTTTTGGCAACGCTCGGAAGACCGAAACCATGCCACAGCCGCAATCTACCACAACCTGGGCTTGGCTTGCTATGAAGCCATGGAGGCATTTGTGCAATACCGCCCTTGATGCCCCGACATGCCACCTCGACCTTGAAGTGGCATCGGACAACAGTTTGTTTCTTAGGCCTTAGCGGACAATTCCGCCAAGGTCTAATTTGTTTAGCAGTTTATAGTACAAGTCCATGCTTTCGGCTATCTCCTCTATTCTGATAAATTCGTTGGCCGTGTGCGAGCGCGACGAGTCGCCGGGTCCCATTTTCATCGATGGAAATGGCATGAGTGCCTGATCCGAAAGCGTAGGAGAACCGAATGTCTTGCAGCCCAAGCCGACGGCCCGACGCACCAATGGGTGCGACAGTGGCGTATGCGAAGAGTTAAGTCGGAAGGAACGGGCTTTCACCTCCGATTGGATGTGTCGGCCGATTTCATCGAAAAGCTCATGATTCGTGTAACATTCGTTGCTTCGCACGTCAACAACCATCGAGCATGTGTCGGGGATGACATTGTGCTGGGTTCCGGCGTTGATTTGTGTCACCGTCATTTTCACTGCACCGAGCAAGGGCGACTCACGTTGGAACTTATAATTGCGAAACCACAACAAGTCATTCATGGCCAAATAGATGGCATTGACACCTTCGTTGCGGGCGGCATGTCCGGCTTTTCCATGGGCACACACGTCGAGTACCATCAACCCCTTTTCCGCGATGGCAGCCTGCATGTTTGTAGGTTCTCCCACCAACGCGATGTCGATTTTGGGCAACAACGGCAATACACATTCTATGCCGTTTTTCCCCGACACTTCCTCCTCGCACGATGTTAGGAAAACAATGTTGTAAGGTTGCTTCTCCGTGGCCAACCGATAGAATGTTTGCAACAGCGACACCACCGAAGCGCCGGCATCGTTACTGCCCAAGCCGTATAGGCGGCCGTTCTCTTCTACAGCCTTGAACGGATGTCTCGTCCATCCTTCCACCGGCTTTACGGTGTCGATATGCGAGTTGAGCAACAGTGTAGGTTTCTGTTCCTCGAAATGTTTCCCGATGCACCACACATTGTTGCCCTTGCGGTGGGTTTCGAACCCCATTCGATAAATGCTTTGTTGCAAGAAGTCGGCCACTTCACATTCTTCCCTACTTATCGACGGGATTTCAATCATGTGGTGAAGCATCTCGACAGCATTGCTGATGGATTGGTCTATGCTCATATCACGTATTTGTTGCCTTTTGCGCGTAAAGATACGACAAAAGTTTGAATAAGTCCATCCAATCGACCATTTCACGCCCGAGGAATCGGTTTTTGTTTCGCTTTTCGGAAATATTGCATTATCTTTGCCGCACGATTCTAAAAAAGAAATGAATATGGGAAAAAAAGCGTTACTAATGATTCTTGACGGATGGGGCATTGGCGATCATGCCAAGGATGATGTGATTTTCAGTACTCCTACCCCCTATTGGGATAGTCTGTTGAACAAATATCCTCATTCACAGTTGCAGGCCAGTGGAGAGAACGTTGGTTTGCCCGACGGACAAATGGGCAACTCCGAGGTCGGTCACCTGAACATCGGCGCCGGACGTATTGTCTATCAGGATTTGGTGAAAATCAATCGCGCGTGTGCCGATGGCAGCATCCTTTCCAACAAGGAAATTGTCGCCGCCTACACCTACGCCAAGCAAACAGGAAAATCGGTTCACATCATGGGACTTACTTCGAATGGCGGTGTTCATTCGAGCTTCGACCACTTGTTCAAGTTGTGCGAGATAGCCCAGGCATACGCCATACCACACACCTACATCCATTGCTTCATGGATGGACGCGACACCGACCCGAAGAGTGGCAAGGGATTCATCGAACAACTGAATGCACATTGTCAGGCTACAGGCTGCACGATAGCAAGCATCGTGGGACGCTTCTATGCCATGGACCGCGACAAGCGATGGGAAAGAATCAAGGAAGCCTACGACTTGCTGGTGCAGGGCAAGGGTGCACAAGCCACCGACATGGTCCAGGCCATGCAGCAGAGCTACGACGAGGGAGTGACCGACGAGTTCATCAAGCCTATCCACAACAGCACTGTAGATGGCACCATCAAGGAGGGCGATGTCGTGATATTCTTCAACTATCGCAACGACCGTGCCAAGGAGTTGACCATAGCCCTTACCCAAAAAGACATGCCGGAAGCCGGTATGCACACCATCCCAGGCCTACAGTATTACTGCATGACCCCTTACGATGCCTCGTTCACGGGTGTCCATATTCTCTTCGACAAGGAAAATGTTCAGAACACACTGGGCGAATACATTTCCAAACAAGGACTCAACCAACTCCATATTGCCGAGACGGAAAAATACGCACATGTCACGTTCTTCTTCAATGGAGGTCGTGAGACACCCTACGAGGCCGAAGACCGCATCCTGGTGCCCAGTCCGAAGGTGGCCACCTACGACTTGAAACCCGAAATGAGCGCCTACGAGGTCAAGGACAAGCTTGTGGAGGCTCTTGCCACCCAGAAGTACGACTTCGTCGTGGTGAACTATGCCAATGGCGACATGGTAGGCCACACCGGCGTGTATGAGGCTATCGAAAAGGCCGTCGTGGCCATCGATGCTTGCGTGAAGGATACCGTCGAGGCTGCAAAGGCAAACGGCTACGAGGTCATCATCATTGCCGACCATGGCAATGCCGACCATGCGATGAATGCCGACGGCACACCAAACACAGCCCACTCGTTGAATCCTGTTCCCTTCGTTTATGTTTCCAGCAACACGGACGCGAAGCTTTCGGATGGAGTACTGGCCGACGTAGCACCCTCCATTCTCCACATCATTGGACTGAAACAGCCTGCTGAAATGACAGGCAAGAACCTGATTGGTGCATGATACAGATTCAGGACACGCTGGTGTCGTTGGATTTGATGACAGAAAAGTTCGTGTGCGACCTCTCGTCGTGCCACGGCTGTTGTTGTGTCGAAGGCGATGCGGGCGCTCCTGTCGAATTAGACGAAATAGCCCAACTCGAAGAGGTTCTCCCTGTAGTTTGGGAGGATCTCACCGAGGAGGCCAAGAATGTAATCGACAAGCAGGGAGTGGTTTATGCCGACCCCCAAGGCGACTTGGTGACATCGATTGTCAATGGAAAAGATTGCGTCTTTGCCAAGCACGAGGGCGATGGATGTACGTATTGTGCCATCGAAAGGGCTTTCAGGGCAGGAAAGACCAAATTTCACAAACCTATCTCCTGCCATCTGTATCCAATCCGTTTAACCGACTATGGCGCTTACATTGCAGTAAACTACAACAAATGGGACATTTGCAAGGCCGCCATCCTGCTGGGACGGAAACACGATGTTCCCCTTTATCGGTTCCTAAAGGAGCCACTCATCCGAAAATTCGGGCAGGAATGGTACGACGAACTGGAACTTGTCGCCAATGAATTGAAAAAGCAAAAGATGGTGTGAGGTCAACAAGTGGCCATGAGATACCCCATGTAAGCACACTCTATCAACAACAGAATCGCGCCCTCTATCCTATCGATTCTTTTCCTACCAAACGTGAAGGCACAGACTATCACACAGAGTGCCGTGGCAAACAGGGCCATGTAGTCTTGCGGCTTGATGGCATTCATGTCGAGCGGATGGATAATGGCCGCTCCACCCAGAATCAGTAGTATGTTGGCCGTGTTCGAGCCTATGACGTTGCCAAGGGCAAGCTGACCTTTTCCCTTCGCTGCCGCGACGCAGCTGGTTGCCAACTCGGGCATCGACGTCCCTGCCGCCAAGACGGTAATGGCGATGAACTTGTCGCTGAGACCTGCCATTTGGGCAATGGTCTGTGCATGGCTTACAAACATCTGTCCTCCTCCAATCAATGCGGCCAAACCCACGACCACGTATGCGAGCGACACAATCAGCCGGTGTCCTTGCTTGGTTGCACCCTCGCCAGTGCTCAGGGCAGGCCCTTCGGCTGTACTTCCTGGCGTGTCGCTCTTATCGTTACGAAACGATACCACCATATACCATCCGAAACAAGCCACGAAAAGCAATCCCTCCCAAAAGCTCAATCCGTTTTGTCCCACACCCAACAAAGTGTGCTTCATGCCAAACAGGATGAGTGCTGATGTGACGATGATGTTCAGCGGAATATCTCTGTGTAGGTTGTTGCGGGTAATGGCGAGGGGATGGATGATGGCCGATAATCCCAGTATGAGTGCCGTGTTGAAGATGTTGGAACCGATGATGTTGCCAACCGCCATGTCCGAATTCTTCTCGAACGCGGCAATGAAGCTTACCACCATCTCCGGAGCCGATGTGCCTATTGCCACAATGGTCAGGCCAATGACAAACTCGCTGATGCCCCAACGTCGTGCCAGTTGCGAGGCACCCTCCACTAAGCCATCGGCACCCAGCAGCACCAAGGCCAAGCCAGTCAACAGAAGGGTGATTTCAACAAACATCGCCGATAAAACTGTTCTGAGGTGATTATTGCGACAACATGGGTTGCAGCGACGCAAGAATCTTGGCCGTCGTACCCGCATTGCCATATACGTATTGTTTTGCTATTGCTCCCGTTTCGGCCATTTTCTCGGGGCTGGCCAACATCTCGTCCATGATTCTTGCGAAACTCTTGTAATCCTTAAACTCGTAGCTGCCTTTGAGTTCCATCAGCTGTTGAGCCTCCAGAAATTTCTTGTTGACAGTTCCGAACACAGTGCCTACCCCATATACGGCAGCTTCGAGCACGTTGTGAATGCCACTGCTGATGAAACCACCTCCGATGTAGGCGAAATCGGCATAGCGATAAATCGACGACAACATCTTGTAGCAATCCACGATGAGGCATTGTGCATCGGCCAGCTCGGTGTCCGAGGCACGGGTGTAGCGCACCGATTTCAGCTGGAGGCGGCTCTCTATTTCCTGCAGGCGCGATTCCTCCACTACATGTGGCGCGATGATAAGCTTATATGCCTTGTGATTCTTGTCCTGAGCTTGTCGAAGGAGTTCGTTGAAGTAAGGTATGTAGATCTCCTCGTCAGAAGGCCAGGAACTTCCCACGATAAACATCGGATTATTACCCTTGAACAGCTCCACCCGAGGAAGGTCTTTGGCTTGGTTGCGGATTTCGAGCACACGGTCGAACCGCGTGTCGCCCGTCACCTCCACATTCTTCACACCAATGCCGGCAAGCAACGTCTTCGACTCCTCGTTTTGCACGAACAGGGTAGTAAACGTAAGCAGCACCTCGCTGTACTTGCGAGCATAGCGCCTGAAGAAAATCTGCTTGGGACGGAATATCGACGAGACGCTGTACGTGGGAATCCCACTGTCGTGAAGAGCCGTCAGGTAGTTCTTCCAGAACTCGTACTTGATGAAGAAAGCCATCGTCGGGTGGACCAGCTGCATGAAGCGGCGTGCGTTGCGTGGAGTGTCGAAGGGAAGGTAAGTCACCAAGTCCGCATACTCATAATGCTCCTGTACCTCATACCCCGAGGGCGAGAAGAAAGTCAGCAGGATTTTATAGGCCGGATAATCTTTCTTGATAGTTTCCATCAATGGACGGCCTTGCTCGAACTCACCCAACGACGAGGCGTGGAACCAAATGTATCGATCCGTCGGGTCGATGTTGTCCTTCAGCCTATTGAACACCTTCTTATGCCCTCGAACCATTCTTCGGGGCTTCCCCCAAAACAATGCAGCTACCCTGACTGCAAGCAGATAAGCATATATTGCTATATTGTAAAACATTGTCCCAAGTCTAAGATAATTTTGAATTATGACCCAGCGAAGCTTGATGAGTGAAGCGAATAATCTTAATTCAAAATCCAAAATTCATAATTACAAAACCTCCACGGCGCGACGGATACGGGCAATGGTTTCCTCCTTTCCGAGCACAGCCGAAATGTCGAACATGTGTGGTCCCTTGCCCTCGCCCACCAGTGTCAGGCGGAAGGGGTTCATGATGTCGCCCACGCCGTAGCCTTTGTCGGCAATCCATTTCATCACCACTTCTTCTTGGTGTTCCAGCGAGAAGTCATCCAATGACTCCAGCACGTCGGCCAGTTCCAGCATTTGTTGTCCCGAGCACTCCTTCCAACGTTTCTTTTTCGTCTTCTCGTCGTACGAGGTCGGAGCCACGAAGAAGAACTTGCACGTTTCCCATAAGTCCTTCACGAAACTTACGCGGTCTTTCATCAGTCCCACTACCGTCACCACCTTTTCCTTCGGTGCGTCGATACCGTGTTCCTTTAGCGTCGGGATGAACATGTCGGCCAACTCGGCGTTGTCCTTATGGAGTATGTACTCGTGGTTGAACCATTTACCCTTCTCAAAGTCGAACTTGGCTCCAGCCTTGCTGCAGCGCGAGAGATCGAACAGTTCAATCAGTTCGTCGATGGTCATCAGTTCTTGGTTGTTGCCTGGATTCCATCCCAACAATGCCAGGAAATTGATGACGGCCTCGGGCAGATAGCCCGCCTCGCGGTAGCCCGACGACACTTCCCCCGTCTTGGGGTCGTGCCACTCCAATGGGAACACGGGGAATCCCAGTCTGTCGCCGTCGCGTTTCGAAAGCTTGCCGTTTCCGTCGGGTTTGAGCAATAAAGGCAGGTGGGCAAACCGAGGCATCGAGTCCTCCCAACCGAACGCCTTGTACAGCAGCACATGCAGCGGAGCCGATGGCAACCATTCCTCACCACGAATTACGTGCGACACCTTCATCAGGTGGTCATCTACAATGTTGGCCAAGTGATAGGTCGGCAGTTCGTCAGCCGATTTGTAGAGCACCTTGTCGTCGAGCACCGATGAGTTCACCCTCACCTCGCCCCTGATGATGTCGTTCACCACGATTTCCTCGTTGGGCTCGATGAGTATGCGAACCACATATTGTTTCCCCTCGGCAATGAGAGCGTCAGTCTGTTCCTTACCCAAGGTCAGCGAGTTGCGCATCAACATGCGTGTGGAGGCGTCGTACTGGAAATTCGGGATTTCCTTCCGTTTCTCCTCCAGTTCCTGAGGCGTGTCGAAGGCGATGTATGCCTTTCCGTTGTCGAGAAGTTGCTTCACGTACTTCTTGTAGATGTCGCGCCGTTCCGACTGGCGGTATGGGCCGTAGTCGCCGCCGAAGCTCACACCCTCGTCGAACTGTATGCCCAGCCACTTGAACGACTCGATGATATACTCTTCCGCTCCAGGCACAAAACGGTTGGAGTCGGTATCCTCTATGCGGAAAATCATGTCGCCCCCATGCTGGCGGGCAAACAGGTAATTATACAAGGCTGTGCGAACCCCACCGATGTGGAGAGCACCCGTAGGAGAGGGTGCGAAACGGACGCGAACTTTTCTTTCTGTCATAAATCCAATAAAAATGTGGTGCAAAGTTAACACATATTCCTGAATTTTTCGTAATTTGCCGCCGAAAATCTGAACACTTGCACGAAATGTCAACAAACAGATACAGGACATACTTCCGACGGTCGATTGTTTTTCTTGCCATGGCATCCTTGATTGTGGCCTTCCTGCCACGGTCGGGACATTTCAATTACCAGTATTCCGTAGGCAAGCCTTGGCAGTACGGCCTACTCATCGCCCCACTCGATTTCACCCTTTATAAGGATGCTGAAGCCGTGGCGATGGAACAGCGTGAGGCCCTGCGTAAGTTCCGCCCTTATTTCAACCGGCGCGCCTCGGTAGGCAAGGCCATGATAGCCCAGATGCGCGACGACCTGAAGGAGAAATCCACACCCGACTGCATCTCGCACATCGAGAAATTGCTACATCGCATCTACGACACTGGAGTTGTCGCCGCCGCCGATTGGGAACGAATCGAGTCGAAGGGACAGACCGGCATCATGATTATTCGCGACAACGTAGCCACTGCCGTGGGACTGGACAATCTCACCACCCCACGACGAGCCTATCTGTATCTGCTGGACAATGACACACTCCACTACAAAGTGGAGCTGCTGCAATCCTACGACCTCGACCGCTATGTCACCTCCAACCTGGAACTCAATAAGCAAAAGACCGACATGGCGCAAAAGGAGCTGTTGGCCGACGTGTCAGTTGCCGACGGCTACGTCATGAAAGGGCAGAAAATCATCGACCGAGGAGAGATTGTAGATGAGCACACAGCCCAGATACTCACATCGATGAAAGCCGAGATGGACACACGGCAAGACTCCCACATCGACCGCCGGCTCACTCTCCTCGGGCAGTTCCTGTTTGTCGCAGCCATGCTCTTCTGCCTGTGCGCCTACCTGCTCACCTATCGCGTCAGGCTGGTCCGCCAGCGGGGGGTACAGTGGCTCATTGGCTGCATCTTCCTGTTCTTCCCAATCATTGCCTCGCTTGTGGTGCAAACCAACTTCACGAGCATCTATGTCGTCCCCTTCGTCATTGCTCCCGTGGTGCTTCGTGTGTTTCTCGACTCCCGCACAGCCTTTCTCATCCACCTGCTTATAGTACTCATCAGCTCCATCGTACTCACCAGTCCCTACGAGTTCCTGCTCATCCAGCTCGTCGCCGGCCTGGCAGCCATCTATAGCCTACACGAACTGTCGCAGCGTTCGCAAATCCTACGCACCGCCTTGTGCGTCTTCTTGGCCTACGCGGTGGTATATACCTCCTACGAACTCATCATGGAGCAGGAACTTACGCAGTTCAACACCTACATGTACGTGTATTTCCTCATCAATGCCATCGTGTTCCTGTTCACCTATCCGCTGTTGTTCATCATCGAGAAGACGTTCGGGTTCGTGTCCGAAGTCACCCTGGTGGAATTGTCGAACACCAACAATTCCCTCCTCCGAAGGCTGTCGGAGGAAGCCCCTGGCACGTCGCAACATTCCATGCAGGTGGCCAATCTGGCGGCGGCGGCGGCGCAGGAAGTCGATGCCAATGTGCAGCTGGTGCGCACGGCAGCCCTCTATCACGACATAGGTAAGTTGGAAAATCCCGTGTTCTTCACGGAGAACCAGACAGGCGTCAACCCCCACCAACAACTGACCAACGAGGAGAGTGCCCGCATCATCATCGGCCATATAGCCGACGGACTGGCCTTGGCCGAGAGCTACCACCTGCCCGAATCCATACGTTCGTTCATCCGTACGCACCACGGACGGGGATTGGCGAAATACTTTTATGTGCAATATAAGAACGCCCATCCCGATGAGGAAGTCGATGTGTCGCGTTTCAGCTATCCCGGTCCGAATCCGTCCACCAAGGAACAAGCCATCCTGATGATGGCCGACGCTGTGGAAGCCGCCTCGCGCAGCCTGTCCAGCTACACAGAAGCAAGCATCGGCACGTTGGTCAATCGCCTTATCGACGCCCAAATGGCGGAAGGCTATTTCACGAATTGTCCCATCACCTTTTCCGACATCTTCACCATCAAACGAGTGCTCAAGGAGAAACTGATGACCATGTATCACACCCGCATCAGCTATCCGGAATTGAAGAAATGACTTTTCGCCGACATGAGGAGAGAACTCGCCGACGTTTTCTCGGATTGTCATTGCCGATGCTTTCCGAAAAGCGCGTGTGTTTCCTCTCTGAGGAGAGTCCTAAAGGAAAAACAACCACAAATATGATTTTTCTGTGCTCGACAAGCGTGCGAAACATCGAAAAACACTATCTTTGCTTTCCAATAAAGCATATTAATAATTCATTAAAAAAACGTCATCATGAAGAAATCCTTTACCCTGATGTGTCTGATTGCTTCCATGCTCACCATGCCATTGCACGCGCAACCCGACACAAGTGAACTTCCCGACCCGAAACCAGGGCCACAGGAAGCGTGGCAAACCCTCAAGGCTCCCTCGTTGGCGTGGGGTACCATCGACCAACGCTATTCGCGCAGCCAACCGCCCAAGGCCGAGAAAGCTCCTTCGCTCTATGCCTGGCGAGGCGAGCGCGTCGGCGCACAAGCCGTTCTGGCCACACCGAAGGCCTTGAAGGGCGTTTCGTTCGAAGTCAGCGACCTGCATAACGGACGCAACGTGATTTCGGCCGACAACATCCGCAAGTATTTTGTACGCTATGTCCTCACCGACTACTACAACGCAGTGCGCAAAGACTCGTTCCTCATGGCCGACCGCCTCGACCCTGCAACTCGGCTCGACATCGAGGCCAACACCACACGTCCGCTGTGGATAGACATCCGCGTGCCTCACGATGCAGTTCCAGGCAAATACTCGGGCAAACTCACCGTCCACTGCGAGGACAACGACCTTACGCTGCCGCTCACGCTTACGGTGGGCAAACGAGAACTGCCAGCTCCCAAGGACTGGAAGTTCCACCTCGACCTCTGGCAAAACCCCTTCGCCGTGGCCCGTTACTACAACGTGCCGCTGTGGAGCCAACAGCATTTCGACCTCATGCGCCCCATCATGACGCGACTGGCCGAAGCCGGACAAAAGGTCATCACCACCTCCATCATCCGTCATCCATGGGACAGCCAGACCGAAGACCCCTTCGAAAGCATGATTGTGAAGATGAAGCACTTTGACGGCTCCTGGACCTACGACTACACAGCCTTCGACAAATGGGTGGAATTCATGATGAGCTGTGGCATCACCGAGCAGATAGACTGCTACACCATCGTGCCTTGGGGGTTCTCGTTCGAGTACATCGACATGGCATCCTCATCGTTCGTGGAATTCACCGCCAAGCCTGGAGAGAAAGCTTACGAGGATTATCTCAGGCCACTGCTTACCGACTTTGCCAAACACCTCAAGGCCAAGGGATGGTTTGCCAAAACCTGTATCGCCATGGACGAACGACCCATGGACCTACTGCGCAAGGCATGGGACTTGCTGCGTAGCGTCGATCCTGGCTACCGCATACAGGGAGCCATCAACTATTCGCCCGAACTCGTATCGATGATGTACGATGTCTGCCTCTTCTACAAATACACCGACCTCCCCGACGGAGTGCTACAGGAACGCCAGAAGGCTGGCGAAGTCACCACATTCTACACATGCTGCGGCCCCGACCGTCCCAACACCTTCACCTTCTCGCCGCCTGCCGAATCGGCATTCTTAGGTTGGCATGCAGCCCACCTGGGCTACGACGGCTACCTGCGTTGGGCCTACAACAGTTGGACTATCCGCCCGTTGCAGGACACCCGTTACTTCAAACGCGACTGGTACAGCGGCGACTGCTTCTTTGTGTATCCCGGCGGAAGCAGCATCCGCTTTGAACGGCTACTCGAAGGCATCCAAGCCTACGAGAAAGTGCGCATCCTGCGTGCCGAAGGAGTGTCGGAGGCCAAACTCAAGGCCGTGCTCGCACCGTTTGGCGGAACGGAATATGCAGCCGACACCGATGCGGCGGCCGTTGTACGCAAGGCAAACGCTGCGTTGCGCCGGCTCGAATAGCCTATTGCACCCCAATATTTACCGCTCACTCGTGGAAGATTTACTGGGCTCAAAAAAACAATTAGAGGCCTCTAATTATTTTTTACCGGCCTCTCGTTTTGGAAGTACTGGGCGGTAAATGAAAACGTGCGCTCGAACCATGTGAGACGCGCGCACAAAAAGATAAAAACGAGAACACGACTTCCGCAAGACGTGCGCTCGTTTTCCCATGGTACAGTATCGCGACGAGTATCAGCCAAGCCCCAGTGCTTGTGTATCAGCGTCACGAACACCTTGCCATAATGCCAGGACTTTCGCTCGCCTACTCCACTCACATTTAGTATCTCCTCATCGATTGCATTGAAGCCGATGCTGTCATAAATGTAACTGAGTCCACTTTTTAAAGTGGACTCATATTTATAGAAAGATTGCAAGCCTGAACTGTCATGCCGATGATGGATGGGTGATGAAGAGAATGTACAATCGAAGGCGTAACCGACAGGCTCAGGACGATTCGTAATTGTCATGCGTAGGAAACAGTAAAAGCTATCCGTTGTGCTTCTCGCGCTTTTGCGGAAAAAAATAAAGGTTTCTTTTTGACAATTAAGTTTTTATTCTTTATTTTTGCCCAAATTAAACCGAATTGGAATCATAATTCAATAAAATCCGTCAACAGATATGGAGAACAAAATTCAAGAACTTGCCAACAAAATCTATCATGAAGGCGTGGAAAAGGGAAACGCCGAGGCACAGAACATCGTGAAGGCTGCCCAGGAAGAAGCCGGGCAAATAGTGGCCGAGGCACAGAAAAAGGCCGATGCCATAGTGGCTGCAGCCAACAAAAAAGCAGAGGAGACAGCATCGAACACAAAAGCCGAAATGAGAATGTTCGCCCAGCAGGCGGTGAACGCCTTGAAAAGCGAGATAACCAATCTGCTCGTGAACGAGAGCGTGACCAAGGCGGTGGCCGGCATGACTGCCGACAAGGGTTTCTTGAACAAGTTCATGCTTACGATGGCCCAGAAATGGTCGGCAACCGAACCGGTGGAAATAGCCGCCAAGGATGCCGAAGGCCTGAAAGCCTTTTTCGCCCAACAAGTCGCCGACTTGTTTGCCCAGAACATTGCCATCACGCAAGTCAATGGGAAGAAGACCCTCTTCAGCATTGGTCCAGCCGATGGGTCGTATAAGATTAATTTTGGAGAGGAGGAATTCAAGAACTATTTCAAGGAGTTCCTACGCCCACAATTGGTAGAAATGCTTTTCTGACATGGGCAAGAGCTATTATTGCATTGTGGCGGGATTGCCCGACATGAGTCTCGACGACAGCAAGCCGACCTACAGCATGGATAGGCTGAAGGATGAGATCTATCCACAGCTTTCGGCTCACGACAAGGGGTTGATAGACCTGGCCCTCCTGCAGGTTGACAACAGGAACCTGTTGGCGCTGATGAACGACAAGCACGCAACCACCGAGAAGGGGGGCTTGCTTACGGGCGAGGCCCTGCTTGAGATGATCGAGGCTGTCCGTCAGGGAGATGTCGTGAAAGGCGTACCAGGCTACATGATGCGGTTTGTGGAACAATACGATGCCATGCCCGCCGACAGCCTTTTCAAGGCCGACGACTTGCTGTGGGGCTTGTACTACGAACAAGCGATGCAGGCCGACAACAAGTTCGTGGCCTCGTGGTTTGAGTTCAACCTCAACCTGAACAACATGTTGTCGGCCTTGGCCGCACGAAAGTACAAGATGGATGTGGCGCAGGTGGTTGTGGGAAACACGGAAACAGCCGAGCTGATAAGGACATCGAACGCCCGCGACTTCGACCTGGGCAACACGCTCGACTATGTGGATGCCGTGCTTCAGATAGCCGCGACAGACAATTTGGTGGCGCGTGAGCAGATGATAGACCGTCTCAGATGGAAATGGATGGACGAGGCGACGGTGTCGGACTATTTCTCGGTGGAACGGATTTTCGTGTTCATGATGCAAATAGCCATGACAAGCCGGTGGATGTCGCTCGACAAGGATACGGGCAACGAAAAATTCCGTCAGATCATCGCACAACTGAAAAACGAAGTGAAAGTACCTACAGAATATTGACAGGAAAACGGATAAAAACAAAATAATATATGGCAACAAAAGGAACTGTTAGTGGCGTTATCGCCAACATGGTTACACTGACTGTCGATGGGCCGGTGGCACAGAATGAGATTTGCTTCATACTGACCGGTGGCGACCGACTGATGGCGGAGGTAATCAAAGTAATCGGTGCCAATGTGTATGTGCAGGTGTTCGAAAGCACACGTGGACTGAAAGTGGGTGCCGAGGCTGAATTTACAGGACACATGCTGGAGGTGACTCTCGGCCCCGGCATGTTGTCGAAAAACTACGACGGCCTGCAGAACGACCTTGACAAGATGGAGGGTGTGTTCCTGAAACGTGGACAATACACCTATCCGCTGGACGACGAACGTTTGTGGCACTTCGTGCCGTTGGTGAAGGCGGGCGACGAGGTGGGGCCTTCGGCATGGCTCGGCGAAGTGGATGAAAACCACCAGCCGTTGAAAATCATGGTGCCGTTCCAACTGACCGGTTCATACGTGGTGAAAAGCATCGTGCCGGAGGGTGAATACACGGTGAGACAAACCATTGCCGTGCTTACCGACAAGGAGGGGCACGACATTGAGGTGAACATGATACAGAAATGGCCCGTAAAGAAAGCCCTGACAAACTACAGGCAGAAACCCCGTCCGTTCAAGCTGCTCGAAACCGGCATTCGCGTCATCGACACATGCAACCCCATCGTGGAAGGCGGTACGGGATTCATCCCTGGACCTTTCGGCACTGGCAAGACCGTGTTGCAACATGCCATCTCGAAGCAGGCCGAAGCCGATATCGTAATCATTGCAGCCTGCGGTGAACGTGCCAACGAGGTGGTGGAAATATTCACGGAGTTCCCCGAACTGGTCGATCCGCACACCGGACGCAAACTGATGGAACGCACCATCATCATCGCAAACACATCGAACATGCCCGTGGCCGCCCGTGAGGCATCGGTCTATACGGCCATGACCATAGCCGAGTACTACCGCTCAATGGGGCTTCGCGTGTTGTTGATGGCCGACTCGACCTCGCGCTGGGCCCAAGCGTTGCGCGAAATGTCGAACCGCATGGAGGAGTTGCCCGGACCCGATGCGTTCCCAATGGACATCTCGGCCATCATCAGCAACTTCTACGGCCGCGCAGGCTATGTGGAACTCAACAACGGCAAGACGGGTTCGGTTACTTTCATCGGTACGGTGTCGCCAGCAGGCGGTAACCTGAAGGAACCTGTGACGGAAAACACCAAGAAGGTGGCCCGCTGCTTCTATGCCTTGGAGCAGGAGCGTGCCGACAAGAAACGCTACCCTGCAGTGAACCCGATAGACTCGTACTCGAAGTATCTGGAATATCCTGAATTCGAGGAATACATTTCCAAGCTCATCAACAAGGAGTGGCTGGGCAAGGTGAACGAGATAAAAACCCGCCTACAGCGCGGAAAGGAAATAGCGGAGCAGATAAACATCCTCGGCGACGACGGTGTGCCAGTGGATTACCACGTGGTGTTCTGGAAATCGGAGTTCATAGACTATGTAATCTATCAACAGGATGCCTTCGACGAAATCGACGCCTGCTCGACAATCGAACGGCAGGAAGACTGCATGAACCTTGTGATAAAGGTTTGCCACACAGACTTCCATTTCGACAACTTTCTGGATGTGATGGACTACTTCAAACGCCTCATCAGTGCGGCCAAGCAAATGAGCTTCACCGAGTTCAAGAGTGAGAAATTCCATGAATATAGAAAGCAGATAGAAGAACTGATAAAAGAAAAAGCAATATGAGCAAAGCATTCCAAAAAGTATATACCCAGATAACCCAGATAACCAAAGCCACTTGCTCCTTGAAAGCATCGGGGGTGGGTTATGATGAGTTGGCCACCGTCGATGGGAAACTGGCACAGGTGGTGAAAATCATGGGCGACGATGTGACCCTGCAGGTTTTCGAAGGCACGGAAGGTATTCCCACCAATGCCGAGGTTGTGTTCATGGGTCACTCTCCGATGCTGAAGGTGAGCGAGCAGCTGGCCGGACGTTTCTTCAATGCCTTTGGCAAGCCCATCGATGGCGGGCCGGAGGTGGAAGGCGAAGAGGTGGCCATCGGTGGGCCGTCGGTGAACCCGGTGCGGCGCAAGCAGCCCTCAGAACTGATTGCCACCGGTATTGCGGGCATCGACCTGAACAACACGCTGGTGTCTGGACAGAAAATACCTTTCTTCGCCGACCCCGACCAGCCGTTCAACCAGGTGATGGCCAATGTGGCGTTGCGTGCCAAGGCCGACAAGATTATCCTGGGCGGCATGGGTATGACCAACGACGATTATTTGTATTTTAAGAATGTGTTCTCCAATGCAGGCACACTCGACCGAATCATATCGTTTGTCAACACAACCGAAAACCCACCAGTGGAGCGTTTGCTGATACCCGACATGGCCCTGACCGCCGCCGAGTATTTTGCCGTGGAAAAGAACGAGACGGTGTTGGTGCTGCTTACCGACATGACATCGTATGCCGACGCTCTTTCAATCGTAAGCAACCGAATGGACCAGATTCCATCGAAGGACTCGATGCCTGGATCGCTTTACTCCGACCTGGCCAAAATCTACGAAAAGGCGGTGCAATTTCCTTCGGGTGGTTCCATCACAATCATCGCTGTCACGACCCTTTCGGGTGGCGACATCACACATGCCGTGCCCGACAATACGGGTTACATCACCGAGGGCCAGTTGTTCCTGCGTCGCGACAGCGACATTGGCAAGGTCATTGTCGATCCGTTCCGCTCGTTGTCGCGCTTGAAACAACTTGTGGCAGGCAAGAAGACCCGCAAGGATCATTCGCAGGTGATGAACGCGGCTGTCCGCCTGTATTCAGATGCGGCCAACGCCAAGACGAAGATGGAAAACGGTTTCGACCTTACCAACTACGACGAACGTTGCCTGGCTTTCGCAAAGGATTATGCCAACCAACTGCTTGCCATAGATGTGAATCTTGATACGACAGAAATGCTCGACGTGACTTGGGGCTTGTTCGGAAAATATTTCAAGCAACAAGAGGTGAACATCAAGCAGGAATTCTTGGATAAACATTGGGTAAGCGAATAATCAAGTAAAATGGCGATAAAGTTTCAATACAACAAGACTTCGTTGCAATTGCTCGAAAAGCAGCTGAAAGTGCGTGTGCGCACACTCCCCATCATCAAGAACAAGGAGAGTGCCCTGCGCATGGAGGTGAAGCGGTGCAAGCTCGAAACGGCACAGCTCGAGCAACAGCTTGAAAAAGACATCCAAGCCTACGAAGCCATGTCCGCACTTTGGAATGAGTTCGACGCCTCATTGATAAAAGTGAAGGATGTGCATTTGGGCATCCGGAAAATCGCGGGGGTAAGAGTGCCTGTACTCGACAGCGTGGAGTATGACGTGCGTCCCTACAGTTTGTTTGGCAGCCCTAAGTGGTATCCTGAAGGCATTCAGCTGCTACAAGGCCTTGCCAAGACGGCGGTGGAACGCGAGTTCATGGTGGCTAAATTGAACCTCTTGGAACACGCACGAAAGAAAACCACTCAGAAAGTGAACCTTTTTGAGAAAGTACAGATACCTGGCTATCAGGATGCTGTTAGAAAAATCAAACGGTTCATGGAAGACGAGGAGAACCTGAGCAAATCGTCGCAAAAGATATTGAAATCGCTGCAGGAGAAAAGAAAGGAGGCTGAGGCATGATAACGAAAATGAAGAAACTCTCGTTCCTTGTCTATGCGAAGGAGTACGAGGAGTTCCTGCTTCGCTTGCGCAATCTCGGTGTCGTTCACGTCGTTGAACGCCGACGTGGCGAGCTGGACGAGGCCCTTGCGCAACTGCAACAAAAGCTGCACACCTACGAACTGACACAGGCCAAGATACACAAGCTGGCTGCGGAGGACGACGTGGCCAACGAGCCGCACGACACGGTGACGTTGACCGACTTGGACTCTGCCATGAACGAGCTTTCGGCTGTGGAGCAACGGATGGCGTCGATACAGCAGGAACTGGCGGCCATCGAAAAGGATGAGGATGCGCTACAAGTGTGGGGTGATTTCAGCTGGCAGCTAATAGCAGACCTGCGACAAGCGGGGTGGAACATCGAGTTCTATTGCTGTGCGGAGAAGGATTACGATGATGGTTGGGACGCATCGTCCGAGGTCATCCCCATAGTCAGGCAAAACGGCAAGATCTACTTGGTGAGTGTGACCAATGGGAGCGGATCGCTGCCGTTGGAACCCTTGCACTTGCCCATGGAAAGCCTGTCGGAACTGAAGGCCCGCCGTACAAGGCTGGGAGTGGAACAGGGTGAGCAGACCTGCCGGCTGAAGGATTTGTGCCGACAGCTGCTGGCACCATTGGACGAAGGAATTCGCCAACTACGCTCGGAGGCCGACCTGATGCACGTGCGACTTAGCGGCGACACCATGGCTGCGGATACGGTGGTGTGGCTTGAGGGTTGGATTCCGGCGGCCAAAGCCGAAGAACTCTCGGAGGCGATGGAACAACCTGGATTGTATCTTGAAATCAGCAATCCTACGCCGGAGGACGAAATACCTATCCAAATGGTCAACAACAAGTTCTTCAGCTTGTTCGAGCCGCTGACCAAGCTCTACATGCTTCCCTCGAACGGCGAGCTGGACTTGACACCTTATTTCGCGCCGTTCTTCATGCTGTTTTTCGGACTGTGTCTGGGAGACATCGGTTATGGTGCGCTGATGATATTGGCGATGCCGGTGTTCGACAAGTTGTTCAAGCTAATCAATCCTAACTTCTCGAAATGGCTTGTCCCCTTGTTCGGAGGCTCCACGATGATTTGCGGTTTGCTGACGGGATCGGCCTTCGGCTTCAGCCTTTACGACATCGACCTGCCGTTTTTCCAAAACATGAAGTCGATGTTCTATTTGGACAACCAGCAGATGTTCACCCTCTCGCTCGTCATAGGTGTCGTGCAGATACTCTTCGGCATGGTACTCAAGGCAGTGAACCAAACCATACAGTTGGGCTTCAAATACTCCCTTGCCACCATCGGATGGATTGTGTTGCTCGTCACCACGGGTGTATCCGTCGTGAGTGGTGCCGGATTCGGCCATCCTGTTGTGGCCACCTTGCTCGTTGTGTCGGCGGTCATGATATTCCTGCTGAACAGTCCGGGCAAGAATCCTTTCCTGAACATTGGCTTGGGCTTGTGGGATGCTTACAACATGGTGACCGGCCTGTTGGGCGACGTTCTCTCGTATGTCCGCTTGTTTGCCTTGGGACTGTCGGGCGGCATTCTGGCCAGCGTGTTCAACAGTCTGGCCGTCGGGATGAGCCCGAAAACGCCGGTAATCGGTTTCTTGGTGACTGCCTTGATTTTCTTGGCAGGTCATGCCATCAACATTTTCATGAACTTCCTGGGGGCTATCGTACACCCCATGCGCCTTACCTTCGTGGAGTTTTTCAAGAACGCAGGCTACACAGGTGGGGGAAAAGAATATACACCATTTAAAAACAACAAATAACAAATAAAAACTATTATGGAAAATTTAATTGTAGCTTATGTTGGCATTGC
>JAUNNV010000142.1 GCA_030531335.1 Bacteroidales bacterium | reverse complement strand
GATGCCTCGTAGCGTGTCCCGTTCCACAGCATGTCGGCCACATTGCCCTTTACGGACAAGCTGTGGCCTGCCTCGTCGAATTGCCCCGAGAGTTCCATGGCGTGGTTCAGTCTTATCGGAATGTTCATCAGGCGGCTCAGAGGCTCGGCATCCGTGAGCCGGCAATCGAAACGGATGGAATTGTTGTCGTGCCCACGCATCGAGGCTTCAGAGAGTACAGGCATCGAGGTGGCCAATATCCGCCTCAATGTTTGGGCTATCGAGGCGAAGCGGAACTGTCCATCGACCTTGCCTTTCATGAACGGCGAGCTCAGTGTGATTGTCTTTTGCCTTCCTCCGTTGTTATGTAGATTCACGACGATACCGTCGGTCGCATAGCCCAGCGTGTCGGCGTTGTAAAGCTGTAGGCTGTCGATGTGTAGCGTGCCCTGTACGCTTTCGAGTGAGCTGCCCATCAGCTGTGCGGTGAGGTTCAGGGAAACGGCCAGGCTGTCGTCTGCCTGGAACAGGTTCAGTTGCTTGGGACGGATTTTGCCGAGCGACACGCTGATGTTGCCGGTCGGGAAGTCGTCTTGCAACGAAACGGAACCACTCGCACACACATCGCCATTGTCACGGTCAAGCGTCACAAAGCTGTCGAACGTGCAAGCTTGTTCGTTCAGTTCCAACGCAATATCGGCCACTCCCAGCCTTGAATCGCCCAGGAGCGTCCCCAAGTCGAGACGTTCGCTCCCTATCGAACCCTTCACCACCGGTTTTCCATGCTCGTCCCTCACATTCAAGTCGGCAACCACCATTCCGGCATCGCACTCCACGTTGCCTTGGAAATAGAAATCGTGCGGCTCACCCTTCACCAATCCCATCACATCCACCTGCTCCAATCGGTTCAGGAAAGCATTGTCCATGTCGGTCCAACTCTGCATCGCACTCTTTTTCAATGTCAGTTGGCTCACATCGGCACTCACCTGTGCAGCCTCTCCCCGGGTCAGTCCATTCACGACCAAGCTTCCTCGCAAGGTCGCGCAGGAGTCGCCATCGATAGCTATTTCCTGTAGCATCAGGTTCTCTCCCCGGCCTTTCACCGACACCTTTCCTTCCACGTGTTGTGTCTTCCCCCGGAACAGAGGCACGAACATGGCCAAGTCGTTGGGGGTCAGCTTTACCGCCACATCGCCTTCGTAAGCGAGCGAATCGTTCCACTGAATCGCAGGGGTCGGCGTGTCGGATTGAAGCGTGAATGATGGGATGTCGAGTTGGGAGTCCGGCAACCGACATCTCAGATGTTCCATCCTCAAATGGTGCTTTCCCCGCTTCAAGTTCATCGTACATTCCTTCAATTCGAATCCGCTTCGCTCCTTCGCCGACAACCGTTCCACCACGGCATCGAGCGTGTCGGCTTGTAGCGCCGCCACCTTTATGGAAAGATTGACATCGCTCAACCTCACATGATGCGCATCGAAAGCCTGGATTGTGTCGGGTTCGCTCATGATGTCGTAACTCACGACCCCGTTTCTCACAAGCACACTCTTCACATCGACCCTAAGCTTCCTGTCCGTGTCGAGCGTGTCGTTGCTTTTCAAGGCATCGACAAGAAAGGTGTAGTTGGGTTCCGCCTGCGGGTCTTCCCGACGAATCCTCAAGTCGAGGCCGTAAAGTTGCACCTTGCTGATACGGACATCGCCATGCTTGACCAAAGCCACCAAGTCGTATTTCACCAGCAGACGCCCTATATACAGGAAATCATTTCCCATGGTGTCTTTCAGATTCACGTCTTTCATGGAAATGCGATTCAGCAGGTCGGATTGGACGCTTCCTATCGTGACTTGCGAGCCAAACACGCCTTCGAGCTTCCGCTCTATCATGCCACTGATTTGTTTCTGAAAAGCAACGTGTCGTTCCACACCAAGCACACACACCTCAACGACTACCAAGCCCACCAGTATGCCAAGCAACACATTGCGCGTCATAACTCACAATTCTTAATTATCAACACGGTGGCATAGGCGGCAATGCCTTCCTGCCGCCCGGTAAATCCTAATTTCTCGGTTGTGGTGGCCTTGATGGACACATCGTCGGTGTCTATTCCCATCAGCCTTGCCAGCACTCCCTGCATGGCAGGGATAAAACCGTTCAGCTTGGGCCTTTCCGCACAGATGGTGGCATCGACATTGCCCACACGGTAACCTTTGGTGGCAATCAGGCCGACGGTCTTGTCCAAGAGTATCTTGCTGTCGATGTTATGGAATTTCTCCGATGTGTCGGGGAAATGATAGCCAATGTCGCGCATGTTGGCGGCTCCCAGCAGCGCGTCGCAGATTGCATGGATCAACACATCGGCATCCGAATGTCCGAGCAGTCCCAAATCGTGTTCCAACTTGATTCCTCCCAACCACAACTCGCGCCCTGCCACAAGTTGGTGTACGTCATATCCGAATCCTACACGTATTTTCATCTCACAAAAAAGTCCAATAGTTTGTCGTCGTTCAAGTAGCCCTCCAAGTGTTGGTTGATTCTCACCTTTCCCACACCTGCCGGTGTGCCTGTGAAAATCAGGTCGCCCATCTTGAGCGTAAAGAACTGACTGGCGTATGCTATGATGTCATCGACGGTTGTTGTCATGTCGGCCGTATTGCCCGTCTGGACGGTTTGTCCGTCGATGTCAAGATGGAAGTCGAGCTGTTGTATCGGAGCTGGTAGTTCTACAAATCTCCCAACCACAGCCGAGCTGTCAAATCCTTTGCAGATTTCCCAAGGCAGCCCTTTGGCCCGCATTTGTTTCTGCAACTCGCGGTTGGTGAAATCAATGCCGACGGTCACGGCATCGTAATAGCGATGGGCGAACCGCGGCGCGATGTATTTTCCCAAACGCGACACCCTCACCACCAATTCTGTCTCATAATCGGGTTCGGGGCAATGGTCGGGTATGAAAAATGGGCGGCCGCCCTGCAACAATGCAGAGTCGGGTTTCAGGAAGATGACCAGCTCCTTGGAATTCGATGCACTGCTGCTCAATTCCTTGCAATGTTCCGCATAGTTCATGCCCACACAAATGATCTTCATGTTCTATCTGTCGATTGTTTTCCATTGCAAAAGTATAACAATTCATTCAGAATACAGCCAGTCGGGACAAAAAAAAGTCGGGCTCATCAGAGCCCGACTTTTAATGTCTGTCTGTATCAGATTACTCAGCACGCAAAGTAAAGCGTTTGAAATCCGTAACCTTCAGTTCAGGATCGGCTTCCTTCAGCACCTGAGCCACGTTCTTGTCGGACTGGATAGTGTCCTGCTGTTCGAGCAAGCAAACCTCCTTGAAGAACTTGGCCAAACGACCTTTTGCGATGTTCTGCACCATTTGTTCGGGCAGGTTGGCAGCCTTCTGCTCGGCAACCTCAGCCTTCAGCTTGCGGATTTCATCGGCTTGTGCCTCGGTGATATATCCCTTCATGATGCCTTCGTTCAGGTGTTCCTCGCTTTCGGCAGTGTAAAGGTTGAATCCGGCTTTCTTCAATGCCACTTCAACGGCTTTCTGCACTTGCTCGGCCTTGGTCTTATCGACGGCTACCGCGAACTCACGATCCTTGACTTCCTGCGGAACGCGGTCTTGGTCGATGGCGATAGGATTCATCGCAGCAATCTGCATGGCCACATCGTGTGCAACCTTCTCATCGGCGACCTTGTTGAAGGCGACCATCGTGCAAAGGATGTTCTTGGTCATGTGGTTGTAGGTGTTGATGTATGCACCTTCTACACGGCAGAAGCCATCGAGTTCCATCTTCTCACCCGTAATGCCGCTACGTTCGGTAATGGCATCCTGGATAGTGCCATTGCCCATAGGCAGGGCAAGAACTTCCTCGATAGACTTACAATTGTTGGCCACAGCGGCGTCAATGATAGACTGGGTCAGTGCCACGAAATCGGCATTGTTGGCTACGAAGTCTGTCTCGCACTTCAACGCAAGGATGATTGCGAAATCGCCAGCCGACTTAACCAATACACATCCTTCAGAAGCATCGCGGTCAGAACGCTTTGCAGCCACAGCCTGACCCTTCTTGCGGATTATTTCCATTGCCTTTTCGATATCGCCCTCCGATTCCGTCAAGGCCTTCTTGCAGTCAGCCAAGCCTGCGCCCGAGAGTTTACGGAGTTTTGTGATTTCTGCTATTGTTACAGCCATAGTTTCCTTTTTAGTTTTAATTCAACAAATTGATTTATGCATCTTCCTCTGTAGTAAATTCAGCTACTTTGGCTGCATTCAGCGACTCTTCGTCGTTCTTGCCCATGCGAGCTCTTGCGACTCTCTTGCGAGCGGGTGCCTTTTGTGCTGGAGCAGGAGCTTCCTCGCCGGCAGCTTCCATATCGACCTTCTCCACCTTGCGCTCTTCAAGACCCTCGGCTATGGCAGCGCAGCAAGCATCGAGGATAACCTCAATCGACTTCGTTGCGTCGTCGTTGGCAGGGATTACGAAATCGACATTCGATGGATCGGAGTTGGTGTCAACAATACCGAATACGGGAATACCCAAACGGTTGGCCTCGCGTACGGCAATGTTTTCCTTCATGACGTCAACAACGAACAATGCAGACGGCAGACGGGTAAGGTCGGCAATGGAACCGAGGTTCTTCTCCAACTTGGCACGCTGGCGGGTGATCTGCAGGATTTCACGTTTCGACAAATTCGAATAGGTACCATCGCTTGTCAGTTTGTCGATGGTAGCCATTTTCTTGACAGCCTTACGGATGGTGGGGAAGTTTGTCAACATTCCGCCCGGCCAACGCTCGATGACGTAAGGCATATTGATTGCTGTGGCCTTGTCGGCAACAACTTGCTTGGCTTGTTTTTTAGTAGCGACAAAGAGTATTCTTTTGCCCGATTTTGCAATTTGCTTCAAAGCTTCGGCAGCTTCGTCAACTTTTGCGACTGTTTTGTGAAGGTCGATGATATGAATGCCATTACGTTCCATGAAGATGTAAGGAGCCATGGCGGGGTTCCATTTTCTTTTCAAGTGACCGAAGTGACTGCCGGCCTCCAACAATGTATCAAAATTAATTCTTGACATTTCTTTTTTGTTTAATCGTTTACTTTCCTTTTTGTTTTTCTTCAACCAGCCATCGGGTAGTCTGTATGGAATCCCGACGGTTTAGATACTAAACGCTTATCCGTTCGAGAGTTGGGAATTGCAAGATTTGTAACTTGTCCGCTCCAACCAATCTCCAACTCTTAACGTTTACTGAACTGGAATCTGCGACGTGCTTTCGGACGACCCGGCTTCTTGCGTTCAACCTCACGGGCATCGCGGGTCATGAATCCTTCTGCACGAAGGGCCTTCTTGTCGTCGGCGTTGATCTTCACCAATGCGCGGGCTATTGCCAGACGCAGGGCCTGTGAT
>JAUNNV010000141.1 GCA_030531335.1 Bacteroidales bacterium | reverse complement strand
GCCAACATCAACCACGTGCGCGATTCGCATTATCCCGACGACCCGTATTGGTATTACCTGTGCGACCGTTATGGCATTTACTTGATGGACGAGGCCAACGTGGAGAGCCATGAGTACTACTATGGTCCCGAATCGCTTTCGCATCCGAAGGAGTGGGAGGCCGCCCATGTGGCCCGTAACATGGAGATGGTGCATCAGAACTACAACCATCCCTCCATCGTAATCTGGAGCATGGGCAACGAGGCGGGTCCGGGCGACAACTTCAAGGCCGCCTACAAGGCCATGCGTGCTTTCGATAAGCTGCGCCCCATACAGTATGAGCGCAACAACGACATATCGGACATTGGTTGTCGCCAATACCCCGACATTCCATGGGTGCGCAGGGTCGCTACAGGCAAGGCCGATGTGAAATATCCGTATCACATCAATGAATACGCCCACTCCATGGGCAATGCCGTAGGAGACCTCGAACGCTACTGGGATGCGATGGAATCGACCAACTATTTCATTGGCGGTGCCATTTGGGACTGGGTGGATCAGTCGATGTACAACTGGATGAAGGAGGGAACACGCTATTTGGCCTATGGTGGCGACTTTGGCGATACGCCCAACGACGGACAGTTTGTGATGAACGGCCTGATTTTTGGCGATCGACAGCCGAAGCCCCAATACTACGAGGTGAAGAAGGTGTATCAATATGTGAGCACGAAGTGGGCGGACAACGGCGAAATCGAGATGTTTGGGAAGAACTACTTCGATCCTGTAGCCTACGACGTGGAATATGTGTTGCTGAAGGATGGACTGCCGCTGAAAAAGACCGAAGGCAAGGTGTTGTTGAGTCCACGTGGGAAGAGTAAGGTGGAAATGCCTTTCAAGAACGAACAGTTGGATGCCGATGCTGAATATTTCGTGAATGTGAGCTACAAGCTTGCTGCAGACCTGCCATGGGCCGCGAAGGGGTATGTGATGGCAAATGACCAGCTTTTGCTACAGGCTGCCTGCCGTCATGCCGCTTTATCGGAGGACATGATGCAAGGCAAACAATTGCAATTGGACGGAAAGCGCGTGAAGAAGGTACGTAAGAATGTCGTGTTCAAAAAGGCAAAAGACATGGTGGTTGTCTCGGGCAATGACTTTGAGGTCGTGTTTGACATGCTGACGGGTACCATCCATTCGCTCAGCTATGCTGGGCAGACGGTCATCCCTGAGGGATGCGGACCGCGCTTGGATGCTATCCGTGCGTTGACCAACAACGATGGATGGTGCTACAAGGCATGGTACGAGAATGGATTGAACCAGTTGCTACACACGGTGTCGCAATCGGAAGTCGTGAAACAGTCCGATGGCTCCGTGCAGTTGAGGTTCGCGGTGAACAGTCAAGCCACCCACAAGTGGGTAATAGAAGGGGGGACTGCAAGCGGACGAAACTCATTGAAGGAAACCGAAGAGGATGCCTTGTTCCGTTTTCTTAGCAATGTGGTGTGGACGGTGTTCCCCGACGGAAGCATTGATTTCACTTCGGCTGTGAACAGCAACAAGCACTCGTTGGCATTGGGACGGTTGGGTTATACCCTACAGGTGGCTTCAGAATATAATAAGGTGAAATACTATGGACGAGGTCCGGTGGAGAACTACCGCGACCGAAAGTCCTGTGCTTTTGTGGGCTTGTATGAGAACACCGTGGCAGGCATGATGACCAACTACACCAAGCCGCAGGAAAATGGCAATCGAGAGGCTGTGCGTTGGCTGTCGTTGACTGCCGACAATGTCTCGGACAAAGGTGTCCTGTTTGTGGCCACTACCAACAGCATAGCCTCACAGGCACAAATGAGCATCGGTGTGCAGGCTTACGACGACAACGATTTGTTGTTGGCTGGCCATCCGTATCAATTGCCCAAATCTGATGGAACGTTTGTGCATCTGGATGCAGGTGTAACCGGACTTGGTGGCAATAGTTGTGGCCCGAGTACCATGCCCGAAGACCGCATCATGGCTGTACCCACCACATTTGGATTCATGATACGTCGTGCCAACGCGGTCGGGGGAGCCAAGGTGGCTTCGCCGAATGCCAATCTGCCCAAGATGATGGAACCGACGGAGGGACAACTCAAGGAAAAGAAAAAATAAGCGGAAAGCACATCCTTCCTGAGGAGTGTGCGGAGCTGTATGGATCGGTCGGGCAGCTATGGTGTGTCAGAGGAAACACATCGCAGCTGCCCGACCGACGATTTAGGCCATGTGTTGTAGATTCGATTTTGCGAAAGGATAAGGAAAAAGTGAGGCCGTCGAAACATTTCGATGGATAAGTTTTAAGTTTCTGATAAATTTGTGTAATTTTGCGCAAAATCAGGAATACTCTATTTAATTGTTAAATATGGCAAATGTAATTAAATTACGTAAAGGCCTGAATCTTAATCTGAAAGGAAAACCAGCAGAGGAAATGACCAACGTGACGGCAACAGGACAATATGCACTTGTGCCTGATGATTTTCATGGGGTCACACCGAAGGTGGTGGTCAAGGAAGGTGAAAAGGTGAAGGCTGGTGGGGCCTTGTTTGTAGATAAGAATCACCCCGAAGTGAAGTTTGTATCTCCTGTCAGCGGTACGGTAACGGCTGTGGAGAGAGGCGAACGTCGCAAAGTGCTCAGTGTCCGTGTCGAAGCTGAATCCCAGCAGGAATTCGTCGATTTTGGAAAGCTGGACTTGCAAAAGATGTCGGCGAAGGATGTGTTGGGCATCTTGTGCGAGGCTGGCTTGTTCGCTTACTTTGTAGAGCGTCCGTATGCTGTGACAGCCAATCCAGATGCTTCTCCGAAGGCCATCTTCGTGTCGGCTTTCGACTCAATGCCCTTGGCACAGAACTTCGAGTTCGTACTGAAGGGGCAGGAGAAGGAATTTCAGAAGGGATTGGATGCCTTGTCGAAGATTGCCAAGACTTATCTTGGCGTAAGTGCCCGGCAACAGGCAAAAGCCTTGACAGAGGCAAAGCACGTGGAAGTGAACGTGTTCGATGGCCCGAATCCTGCAGGCAATGTAGGTGTACAAATCAATCACGTGAGCCCCATCAACAAGGGCGAGACCGTATGGACGGTCGGTGCGGAAGAAGTAATCTTTATCGGCCGTTTGTTCTGCAACGGTAGGGTTGACTTCACGCGCACGGTCGCAGTGGGTGGTTCGGAAGTGAAAAATCCCGCATACGTGAGACTGGCTGTAGGTGCACAGCTTACGAATGTGTTTGCAGGCAATGTGAGCGAAGGCAAGTCGCTGCGCTACATCAATGGCAATGTGTTGACGGGGTCGGTTGTCGCAAGGGAAGGTTTCCTGGCGGCTCATGCCACCACGCTTACGGTCATTCCTGAAGGTGATGACTGCCACGAGTTGTTTGGCTGGATTGCTCCGCGATTCAATCAGTTCTCGGTGAGCCGCTCTTACTTCAGCTGGCTGTTTGGCAAGAACAAGGAATATACCTTCGACGCACGTGTGAAAGGTGGCGAACGCCACATCATCATGAGCGGTGAATACGACAAGGTATTCCCAATGGACATCTATGCAGGATACTTGGTAAAGGCTGTCATCACAGGCGATATCGACCGAATGGAAGCGTTGGGTATCTACGAGGTGGCTCCCGAGGATTTTGCCGTGGCCGAATTTGTAGATTCCTCGAAGGTGGAGTTGCAGCGTATCATCCGTCAGGGACTGGATATGTTGAGAAAGGAAAACGCTTGATATTTTTGAATTAAGAATGATGAATTATGAATTTAAGGAAATATGTTGATAAGATAAAGCCGAACTTCATGGAAGGAGGCAAATATCATGCTTTCCGTTCTGTTTTCGAGGGATTTGAGACATTCTTGTTTGTGCCCAATGAAACCAGACGGACGGGTGTGAATATTCATGATGCCATCGACAGCAAGCGTATCATGTCCTTGGTGTGTATCGCCTTGGTTCCAGCGTTGCTGTTTGGCATGTACAATGTCGGTTATCAGAACTTCATGGCTTCTGGCACTGAAGGTTCTTGGTTCGATATGTGGTTGTATGGCTTTCTGGCCGTGTTGCCAAAGATTATCGTAAGCTATGTGGTAGGTTTGGGCATTGAGTTCACGGTGGCTCAGTGGAAGGGAGAGGAGATCCATGAAGGATTCCTTGTTTCCGGTCTGCTCATTCCGATGATTATTCCTGTGAACACTCCATTGTGGATCCTGGCCTTGGCAACAGCCTTCGCTGTAATCTTTGCCAAGGAGATTTTTGGTGGTACGGGTATGAACATTTTCAATCCGGCTTTGATTACACGTGCGTTCCTGTTCTTCAGCTATCCTACTTGTATGACAGGCGATGACAGCGTGTGGGTTTCGCAGAACTCGATTTGTGGCTTGGGTGGTAATGTGCCCGACACATTCACCGCAGCCACACCTTTGGGAGAAGTCGCCGCAGGATTGTCGCCATCGGCTTCGTTGATGGATTGTGTGATAGGTACCATTCCCGGTTCAATCGGCGAGACCAGTGTCGTCGCCATTGCCTTGGGTGCCATCTTGCTGTTGTGGACAGGCGTGGCAAGCTGGAAGACGATGCTTTCCGTATTCGTTGGCGGTGCCCTGATGGGAGCCCTGTTCAACGCCATAGGCTTGAGCGGGCTCACGGCTGTGGATCACCTGGTAGTGGGAGGCTTCTGCTTCGGTGCTGTGTTCATGGCCACCGACCCGGTTACTTCGGCCCGTACCGAAGGTGGCAAGTACATCTATGGCTTCCTGATTGGTGTGGTGGCTGTGATGGTTCGTGTGTTGAATCCCGGATTCCCTGAAGGCATGATGTTGGCCATCCTGCTGTTGAACCTTTTTGCACCACTCATTGACTATTGCTTTGTGCAGGGCAACATCAACCGTCGTGCTAAACGTGCAATTAAATAAATCCGATTATGGCTACAAAGAAATTTAGATGCAAGATATGTGGGTATATCCACGAGGGTGATGCGGCTCCGGCCAAATGCCCCATGTGCCAGGCACCGGCTTCGGAATTTGAGGAGATTGTGGAGGAAACCGCCACTCCCGAGCTTGTCGAAGCGACCCCTGCACCCCGGAAAAAGGGATTGAACACCAATGGCAACACCTATACCATAGTGTATGCGGCTGGATTGGTAATTATCGTGGCTTTCCTGTTGGCTTTTGTCTCGTCGGTCTTGAAACCCACACAGGATGCCAATGTGGAACGCGACACCAAGAACCAGATTCTTACCTCGCTCAACATCAAGAGCAGCAATGTGGATGCCGATTTCGACAAGATTGTGAAGGACAACCTGATAAGGAATGGTAAGCTGACCCCATACGAGGGTGCTTTCCAAACGTCGTATGGCCAGGAACTGAAGGCAGGCAATCTGCACTTGTTCGTGGCAACGCTCGAAAACGGCGAGATCAAATATGTGATTCCGATGACCGGACG
>JAUNNV010000140.1 GCA_030531335.1 Bacteroidales bacterium | reverse complement strand
TGCGGATTTGAAGGCAAAAATGCCACCCAAAGGTGTGGGAATCTCAGATTTTACTCGTACATTTGCCGGGGCATTTCAAATGTTTTGCTTGTCTTTTCCAGCAACACGAGGACAAGCGAAGCTTTTGGCACGGCAAATCGAGAGCGTGCATGTTTGGTTTGTTATAGTGTTGCGGAATGAAGGATTAAATTATTTTAGGGTAATGAACGATTTTCTAAAGTACACCCTTGCAAGTTTGCTGGGTGTTGTGTTGGCTGGAATTCTGAGTGTTGTGATGAGCCTGTTGGTGTTGGCCGGTGTGGCGGCTTCGGGCGAGTCGGAAGTCACTATCAGGGAGAACTCCATCCTGATGCTTAATCTTGATGGTGAGTTGGCGGAGCGTGCGGAAAACATTCCGTTCAGCAAATTCCTGAGCAATGGCATTGAGACGTATGGCTTGGACGATATACTCAACTCCATTCGCAAGGCAAAGGAAAACGACCATATCAGGGGCATCTACCTACAGCCTAAATCATTTTCGGCTTCGTTCGCCTCGTTGGAAGCCATTCGCCGCGCCCTGCTCGATTTCAAGGAAAGTGGGAAATTCGTGGTGGCATACGCCGACCATTACACACAAGGCATGTACTATTTGGCAAGTGTCGCCGACAAGCTGATAGCGAATCCCCAAGGTTCGATTTATTGGCATGGCATGGCCGGTCAGGTGATTTATTTCAAGAATTTGTTGGAGAAACTGGGCGTGGAAATGCAGGTCTTCAAGGTTGGCACTTACAAGTCGGCGGTCGAACCCTTCATTGCTACGGAAATGAGCGATGCCAACCGCGAGCAGATTACCGCATACCTCACCTCCATCTGGAATCAGTTGTGTGCCGACATTTCCGTGTCGCGTTCGATTCCAGTCGATTCGCTCAATGCGTTGGCCGAGGCCATGCAGGATGTCCAGCCTGCGGAAAGCTATGTGAACACCGGATTGGTCGATACGCTGCTTTACAAGGATGGTGTGCGTGACTATCTGAAACAGCTTACCGACAGCGACGAAGACCAGTCGCTTAGAACGGTGAGTGTCAGCGAAATGAAGAACGTGAGACGCAATGTGCCTAAGGATAAGAGCGGCAACGTGTTGGCCGTGTATTACGCTTTTGGGGAAATAGTGGATGAACCATCCCAGTATGCTGCCTTTGAGAAAAACATCGTGCTTGAAAACACCATCAAGGACCTGCGCGCGCTGCGCGACGATGAAAGCATCAAGGCGGTGGTCCTGCGTGTGAATTCGCCCGGTGGAAGCGCATACGCATCCGAACAAATATGGAATGAGGTCGTGAAACTGAAAGAGAAGAAGCCTGTGGTTGTCTCAATGGGCGACTATGCCGCCTCGGGTGGTTACTACATCTCGTGCGCGGCCGATGCCATAGTGGCCGAGGCAACAACCCTTACGGGCTCGATTGGCATTTTCGGCACTTTCCCCTGCGCCGAGAAATTGCTCCACGACAAACTGGGCCTGCATGTCAGTGTGGTCAAGACCCACAAGTTTGCCGACCTTGGGGATTATACCCATGCCATGAACAACGACGAGAGGGAACTGCTGCAGGGGTATATCAACAGGGGGTACGAGCTGTTCACCCGTCGTTGTGCCGAAGGACGCAACATGGACATCGATTCGCTAAGGCAAATAGCCGAAGGCCGTGTGTGGACGGGGACCACAGCGAAGAAATTGGGCTTGGTCGATGAGATTGGTGGACTTGAAAAGGCCTTGGAAATAGCGGCCGAAAAGGCCGCCATGGAGTCCTACAGCGTGGTGGATTATCCTGAGAACGAGACAAACTGGCTCCAGTTGTTGGATGAAAGGAAAACAGACTACATCAATGGCAGCCTGAAGCAACTGTTGGGCGACCATGCCGAATGTTTTTGGTATCTGAAGAACATCGGTAGCATGAGCCGTGTGCAAGCTCGCCTGCCTTTCGTAATTGCGCTACATTGATTCGTCGGAGGCAATGGTGAGGCGCGTTCGGTTGGTCTGGTGGTTGTACCCAGTTTCATTGATCTATGGAATCGTGGTGCGGGTGCGCAATTGGATGTTCGATTGCGGCATCCTGCACGAGCAGACATTCGATGTCCCTATCATCAGCGTAGGAAACCTCACAGTGGGAGGAACGGGCAAGACTCCACACACGGAGTATATTGTCGGAATCCTGCAGGAAAGATACCAGGTGGCTGTCCTGAGCCGTGGCTACAAACGGGCCGGCAAGGGCTTCCTGCTGGCTCGTCGCGACACCACCGTGGGGCAGCTGGGCGATGAGCCGATGCAAATGAAACTGAAATATCCCGGTGCGCATGTGGCCGTGGATGCCGACCGTTGCCATGGCATCAGTCAGTTGTGCAGGAAAATGGTCTATCCGCGTACCGATGTCATCGTGCTCGACGATGCATACCAGCACCGCTATGTAAAGCCTGGCCTGAACCTGTTGCTGGTCAACTACAATCGCTTCATCACGAAGGATCTGTTGATTCCCGCCGGACGGTTGCGCGAGCCCGTTTCCGAAACGCGGAGGGCCGACGTGGTGGTGGTCACCAAGTGTCCCCGACATCTGTCGCCTGCGGAGGCTAACATGCTGAGGGCATGGCTGAAGATTCCCACATACCAGCACCTGTTCTTTTCCACCTATCGCTATGGCGCGATTGTGCCGTTATGCCCCGACGGAGCGACACAAAGGCCGCTCGCGATCGATGCCGACACGGATGTCGTGTTGCTGACTGGCATCGCATCCGCCAGACAACTGAAGGAACACCTGCTCACGATGACCACCCGGATCCACCACCTTAGGTTTCCCGACCATCACAACTACTCCACGAACGATTTCCATAAACTGGGCGCGATGTTCGGCCGGCTCTCATCCAGCAAGAAGATCATCCTGACAACGGAGAAGGATGCCGTGAAGCTGGCCACACATCCCCTTCTACCCGAACCGCTGCGACAACAAATCTGGATCCAGCCTGTCGAAGTGGAATTCCTGTTCGACAAGGCCAGCGATTTCGATAAACTGATTTTTAACTACGTAAACCAACATGTGAGGTATTTCGGACTCACTCCAATCCAACCATGACAGAAGGAAATAGAACGGAAATAGCCACCCTGGGCGAATTTGGGCTCATACATCGCCTGACAGACAACCTCCCTATCGAGAACAACGAGACAAAGTACGGCGTGGGCGACGATGCCGCCGTGTTGCAGTTTGCCGACGAACAGGTGCTTGTCACCACCGACCTGCTGATGGAGGGCGTACATTTCGATTTGGTCTATACACCCCTGAAACACCTGGGCTACAAGGCCGCCATGGTAAACCTGAGCGACATCTACGCCATGAACGGCACTCCCCGCCAGGTCACGGTTTCGGTGGCCGTGTCGAAACGCTTTTGTGTCGAGGACCTCGAACAACTCTACGACGGACTGAAGCTGGCGTGCAGGAACCACCATGTCGATATTGTCGGCGGTGACACCACTTCCTCCGTGACGGGACTCGCCATCAGCATCACGTGCATCGGCACGGCACGACGCGAGGACGTGGTGTATCGCAACGGCGCACACGACACCGACCTCGTCTGCGTGAGCGGCAACCTTGGTGCAGCATACATGGGGCTACAGTTGCTGGAGCGCGAGAAGGCCGTCTTTGCAGGACAAAAGGAGGTGGATCCCGATTTCGCAGGGAAGGAGTACATCCTCGAACGACAGCTGAAGCCCGAGGCTCGACGCGACATAGTGGAACGTCTTCGCCAGGCGGGCGTGCGCCCCACCGCCATGATGGACGTAAGCGACGGACTCTCGTCGGAGCTGCTGCACATCTGCTCGCAAAGCCACGCCGGATGCCGCATCTATGAAGAACGCATCCCCATCGACTATCAAACGGCAGTGATGGCGGAGGAACTGAACATGAACGTAAGCACTTGCGCCCTGAATGGCGGCGAGGATTACGAATTGCTGTTCACCGTTGCCCTGGCCGACTATGAGAAGGTGGCGCAAATGGACGATATTCGCATCATCGGATACATCACGAAGCCCGAACTGGGTTGTGCGCTCATCACCCGCGATGGCATGAGCGAAATAGAGCTGAAAGCCCAAGGATGGGACTTCGCGAAACCACACACACCACACTCATGACCCGATGCCCACACGAACGGACAACACTCAGCCGACAAACAGCCGCATGATGTAGTCGTTCATGTAGAACCCTTCCCCGATGGGGAAATCACCGCTTCGGACAATGCTCATGCCCAGGCGACGGTAGAAACCCAACGCCTCGTTGCAGCGATTCACGTTCAGCTCCATCACGGCTCGTCCCCCCGCCTCGTGAGCCACAAACGCCCTCACCTTCTCAAAAAGCGCCCTCCCGATGCCTCTCCCCTGCCGACTGGGAAGCACATAGAGTTTCTCCAGGTGATACAGAGGCAGACCCTCGGGGGTAGTTCCGTCGGGTCTGACGGACGCATAGCCGTAGGTGCCGGCCAAGAAAAACGTGTTGCCTTCTGCCGTCATCTGCCGTTCCAGACTCTCTGCCGAATACATCCAATCCATCATATACTCCACTTGCTGGGGCGCGAGTATCTCCTTGTAGGTGTCGCGAAAGGCAACATCGGCGATGTGTTGGATAAGGGGGATGTCGGACAAGGTGGCTTGCGTAGGGGGGATGTCGGATGATGTGGCCTGGATGAGCTGTGCGATTCCGTTTCTTGCGATTATCTCCTGTCGGTCTTTTTTTCGAGCCAGTCTGTTGGAGTTGTCGGCCACGTTTGCCCTTGAGGCTTGCACATGGTGTAAATGGTAGCAGATGCCACAGAATTTCAGGCGGTTCTGCGCGATTCCGATGGCCTGCAGCCTCGCCAGCACGTCGATGTCCTCATAGCCCCATCCGACGTAATCGTTGTCGTAGCCGTTGATCCGCATGATGTCGTCTTTCCAAAACGACATGTTGCATCCCATGGGGCTTCTTTTGGTGTGTCTAAACAGCAATCCCAGTGGCAGGAACCGTATGGCGTTCTCCCTCACCCTAAGGCCTTTCGAGAGGAAGGTGGGGGTTGCCTTGGCCGACCCCACTAACCGAGCGGTCGCCTCTTCCGTGAATCTGGCCCTGCCTCCCAACACATAGTGACCGCTTGAGGCTGCCTTGACGTGGTCCTCGACAAAGTGTCGTTCGAGTATGAGGTCGCCGTCGATCTGTATGATATAGTTCCCATTGGCCTTGACTATGGCCTTGTTGCGGATCTCAGCCAGCCGGAAGCCCCGATCCTCGTGCCAGACGTGGATGATCGGCACGGGCGACATGCGGGAGTAGCTTGCGACACAATCCCTGGTATCCGCTGTAGATCCATCGTCGGCGATGATGATCTCCAACGGGGCCATGCTTTGTCGGAGCACGCTTTCGAGACAAAGGGACAGGAAGCGTGGATTGTTGTAGGTGGAGATGATCAGTGATGCATGTATTTTCGTGCAAGGGCTCATTGTGCCGTGTGTCCGGGTTGTCATAGCATTGGAATGTGGTGTTTT
>JAUNNV010000139.1 GCA_030531335.1 Bacteroidales bacterium | reverse complement strand
GAAATCAAGGACACCGTGAAGGCAAAGAAAAACTCGAAGATGCAATGGACTATGGTCACCACCAAGGATACCGAGGTGACGGTGGAGTCGGACAGCCGCATTGTGCTCAGCCGCAACGGCAAGCGGCTGGCTATCGAGATAAAGGCTCCTGTGAAGGTGAAGGCAGGCACATGGCCCTGCAAGTCGGATCGTCCCTACGAAATAGCCGACGCCACTTGCGTGGGATTCCACACACAGTTGGCAGCCGGACAGGAATATCTGTTCGAGGTGAAACTGGTTCCCTTAAAATAAGGCATCTCTCCCCACCTTATGCGTGGATTCGAGTAGGAGACAAACGCAAACCGTAGGCGTTTATCTCCTACTTTTGCATTCGAGTGACATGTCAATTTGTAGGTTTTACAAGATTTCACAAATGTTTTTGATGAAGTTCCAAATAAAAGCAGTAATTTTGCAGTTTGAAACTTCAGTTATGATGGATTTTGATGAATTGACAGCCATATCGCCCATCGACGGACGATATAGAGGGAAGACGGATGTCTTGGCCTCATTCTTTTCGGAGTACGCGCTGATAAGGTATCGCGTACGGATAGAAATCGAATATTTCATTGCCTTGTGTGAGTTGCCATTACCACAGTTGGAACAGTTTCCCCACAATTTGTTCCCGAGACTTCGCGGCATCTACCAAAACTTCTCGGGAAACGACGCACGACGAATCAAGGAAATAGAAGGAGTGACAAACCACGATGTGAAAGCCGTGGAATATTTCATCAAGGAACAGTTCGACACACTCGGAGGGTTGGAACCCTACAAGGAATTCATTCATTTTGGACTGACCTCACAGGACATCAACAACACATCCATTCCACTTTCCATTAAGGACGCACTGGAGCAAACCTACTACCCACAAATAGAGGAATTGGTAGGGCAACTGAAACAATATGCCGAAACCTGGAAGAACATTCCGATGCTTGCCAAGACCCACGGACAGCCGGCATCGCCTACTTGCCTCGGGAAGGAGATAATGGTGTTTGCGTATCGGCTCACCCGCCAGCTCGACATGCTGAAAGCCATTCGCATCACAGGCAAGTTCGGTGGTGCCACGGGCAACTTCAACGCCCACCACGTAGCCTATCCGGGGTTCGACTGGCGCAACATCGCCAACCGCTTCCTTGCCGAAAAACTGGGATTGGAACGCGAGGACTACACCACACAGATTTCAAACTACGACACGTTGGGTGCGGTGTTTGACGCGATGAAACGCATCAACACCATCATGATAGACATGAACCGCGATTTCTGGCAATATATCTCGATGGAATATTTCAAGCAGAAAATCAAGGCCGGCGAAGTGGGTTCAAGTGCAATGCCCCATAAGGTGAATCCGATAGACTTCGAGAACGCCGAAGGTAATCTCGGTGTAGCCAATGCTGTCTTGGAACATTTGTCGAGAAAACTTCCTGTATCGCGCCTGCAACGCGACCTGACCGACTCAACGGTGTTGCGCAACGTAGGCGTACCCTTTGGACATGTACTCATAGCCATCCAAAGCTCACTTAAAGGACTGCGAAAATTGCTGCTCAACGAGGCCAAAATCTATGATGACCTCAACAACTGTTGGAGCGTAGTGGCTGAAGCCATACAAACCGTACTGCGACGAGAAGGCTATCCACATCCTTACGAAGCCCTGAAAGCATTGACACGCACCAACCAGTCCATCACCGAAGACTCCATCAAGCAATTCATCAACAATTTGAATGTCGATGAAGCCATCAAGGATGAATTGCGTAACATAACCCCACACAATTACACTGGAATGTATTAAGAAGAAGCCAGCGTAAGACTATCACAAACAAATCTCAAAACAACAACCGAGTGTTAGGAAACACACGCCCAGATTGGCAAAAAGCCCGTGAGGGTTATCAATATATTATAAACACAAAATAACACGAAAATGTACACAGAAGATGAAAATCAGCGCCAAAGCCGCGATGGTCGTAGCGCCAAGTATCCTCGCCGACAACGAATCGACTTTGGCGAAGGCAAAGAGACAACACATCGTCCGTTCGGGAACAGAATCGCAAGTAGCAACGATGGTGGCAACGATTACCAACGACCGTACAAGCCACGCACAAACAACTATCACAATGGCGAATCGCGCTACAGAAACAACAACGGAGAACGCCGTCCTTACCGTGAGCACACCAGTGGATGGAACGACGACAGACATCCTGCCAGCCCACGCTTCGAAGAAGGCTCCGATTCGGAAAGACCATGGGGAAGCCGCACATCATCAGACGGCATACGTCGGGAAAGAGGCGAACATCGTCCGTACCGCGCCACTGGCAACGGATTCAAACCCCGCACACATGGGAATCCTGCTTATCGTAACACGGCCGAAGGCATCCACAAGCCTTACCGACAGCACACCGACGACTACGACCCCAATGCAAAATACAGTGCCAAGAAACGCATAGAATACAAGGAGGCACTGGCCGACCCGAACGCCCCCATCCGTTTGAACCGATTCTTGGCCAATGCCGGAGTATGCTCGCGTCGCGAAGCAGACACTTTCATTCAGGCTGGAGTGGTGACAGTAAATGGCCAAGTAGTGACCGAGTTGGGCACAAAAGTGCTGCGCACGGATGAAGTCAGATTCCACGACCAGACACTCAGCCTCGAAAAGAAACTCTACGTACTGCTCAACAAGCCCAAAGATTACGTCACAACGGCCGATGACCCACAAGACCGCAAAACCGTGATGCAACTGGTGAAGGATGTGGGTTCGGAACGTATCTATCCGGTGGGGCGGCTCGACCGAAACACCATGGGTGTGCTTCTGCTCACCAACGATGGCGAACTGGCCTCGAAACTCACACATCCCAAATACCTGAAGAAGAAAATCTATCACGTGTTCTGCGACAAGAACGTGACCCATGCTGACATGGACACCATTCTCAAAGGTATTCATCTGGACGACGGAGAGATACATGCCGATGCCATCAGCTACGTGTCGGACACCGACAAGTCACAAGTCGGCATAGAGATACATTCGGGCCGAAACCGCATCGTGCGCCGCATCTTCGAATCGTTGGGATATAAGGTGACGAAACTCGACCGCGTGTATTTTGCCGGACTTACCAAGAAAGGCCTGCGTCGAGGCGATTGGCGCCACCTGACCGAGGAAGAGCTGAGAATGCTCAAGATGGGCGCATACGAATAACCAAGATAGATTCACATAACACACACATAGACATGAACGTAATTCGTAGAACAAGGATATTTGATTTGCTGAACAGCCACGATTATGGCTCAATGGTAAACATAAAAGGTTGGGTCCGCACCCGTAGAGGCAGCAAACAGGTGAGCTTCGTGGCCCTGAACGATGGATCGACCATCAGGAACATACAGGTGGTTGTGGATTTGGAAAAATTCGACGAAGAAATGTTGAAGCACGTAACGACCGGTGCATGCCTGAGCGTGAACGGCGAATTGGTGGAGTCGGTGGGTGCCGGACAAACAGCTGAGATACAAGCCCGCGAGATAGAAGTGTTGGGGCCATGCGACAACACCTATCCATTACAAAAGAAAGGACACTCCATGGAGTTCCTACGCGAGATTGCCCACTTGCGTCCACGCACAAACACCTTCGGCGCGGTATTCCGCATCCGACACCACATGGCCATTGCCATCCACAAGTTCTTCCACGAGAAGGGATTCTATTATTTCCACACCCCACTCATCACGGCCAGCGACTGTGAAGGTGCCGGTCAGATGTTCCAAGTGACCACCAAGAACCTCTACGACTTGAAAAAAGACGAGAAGGGAGCCATCATCTACGACGATGACTTCTTTGGCAAGCAGGCAAGCCTCACCGTGTCGGGTCAGCTCGAAGGCGAATTGGCTGCGACAGCCTTAGGCGCCATCTACACCTTCGGCCCCACTTTCCGCGCGGAAAACTCCAACACACCACGCCACTTGGCAGAGTTCTGGATGATTGAACCTGAAATGGCCTTCGCCGACTTGGACGAACTGACCGAACTTGAAGAGGAATTCATCAAATACTGCGTGAAATGGGCACTCGACAATTGCAAGGATGACTTGGAGTTTCTTAACAAGATGGTTGACAAAGGTCTTATCGAACGTCTTCAGAAAGTGGTCGATACCGATTTCGTCCGCCTACCCTATACTGAGGGTGTAAAAATACTGGAGGCAGCTGTGGCCGACGGACACAAGTTCGAATTTCCCGTCTATTGGGGTTGCGACCTTGCCTCGGAGCATGAACGCTACCTCGTAGAGGAGCATTTCAAGAAGCCCGTCATCATGATCGACTACCCGAAGGAAATCAAGGCCTTCTACATGAAACAAAACGCCGACAACAAAACCGTGCAAGGCACCGACGTGTTGTTTCCACAGATTGGCGAAATCATCGGCGGAAGCGTGCGCGAGGAGAACTACGACAAGTTGATGGCACGCATCAAAGAGCTCAACATCCCCATGAAGGACATGTGGTGGTATTTGGACACCCGCCGCTATGGCTCCTGTCCTCATGCCGGTTTCGGACTTGGATTCGAACGACTCCTACTATTTGTCACCGGTATGCAGAACATACGCGATGTCATTCCGTTCCCACGTACCCCCAACAACTGTAATTTCTAAGATTCACCGACAAAAACAGGCAGGTTCCATAAGGACAAAAGGCAAAAGACCCGGCATCGCTTATCGAACCTGCCTGTCACCCTTTTTATGTAAGAAGCTGTTTTGAAATGTTCCAATTAATCTTTCATGAAATTTAAATTTTTAATCGAACATTTCAAAACAGCTTCTAAGCCAATCCTTCCTCCTCCCGACATTTTGTCCGTTTCACCAGACAAGGTGCCACACATCCAGCTGCTCGCGGAAGAGAGCCATGCAAGTTTCCAAAGAATGAGGATACTTCAACTATTTGATGATGATTCCAATAGTCGTCCCATCTTTTTTCACCAGATAAATTCCAGACGACAAATCATGCAAGTCGGCACCTTCGCAAGCCATCAACTCTTGTTGGTTGGAATCGTAAATAGAGCCCTCCCTGACAAGCAGTCGATCTCCGTCGTTTACAATGGGGATGTCGCCATCTGCAGGCGAATTCAGCGACAAGGGCATACTTTCTACCCCATAGCGATTGGCGGCTGTCACCGCGTAGTATCGTTCCGTGCCTTTGGGTCTGAATGAGATACTATCAACACGAAGCGAAGAAAAAAGCAAGTTATGGGCATCGTTTGTGTCAACAGGATACACCGACGATCCATACACATGAAATACCACCTCCCTCTCGGCCGCTTGCCACGACAGTTTCACTTCACCCGTGTTGGTTTCCTCGCACTGGCCATGTAAGATCGGTGCAGGTTGCGGAGCGTCTGGCAGCGGAGGGACCAATGCCGGATGCTGGTAAAACGACTTCCTCACCTCGTCAAACAAGCCTTTGGTATTGTTCATCAGGAACTCATTGCGGAAATAAGCTTGTCCATTCAAACCAATCTGACGACAAAAATAAATTTGTCGGAG
>JAUNNV010000001.1:42339-65431 GCA_030531335.1 Bacteroidales bacterium | reverse complement strand
TTCAAGGCACCATTCAATTTCTACAACGTACATTATGCCTATACGCACGTTGTGGGTACCAGTGGCGGTAACACCGATGACATGAAGGAAGCACTGGCCATGATGGGCAAGGGGATGGATCCAGCCGGACTTGTCACTCATGTGGGTGGCTTGAACACGGTCATCGACACTACCATGAACCTGACCAGCATTCCGGGTGGGAAGAAGTTGATTTACACCCATGTGGATATGCCGCTGACCCCTATTACAGAATTTGCAGAAAAGGGCAAGACCAATCCAGTATATGCCGAGTTGGCCAAGCTTTGCGATGCCCACAACGGATTGTGGAACACCGAGGCCGAGCGGTATCTGCTTGCCAATGCCGACAAACTTTGATTTTGTCATCATAAAAACATGTGACTAAATGAAACAACTAAACACACGACTGATGCACCCCGCCGAGCAGATTGCCTTGGTTATCGGGCGAATCTACCGTAGTGGACTGACCACCACCTCGGGTGGCAACTTGTCCATTATGGACAACAATGGGGACATCTGGATAACTCCCGCAGGTATCGACAAGGGATCGTTGACCCCTGCCGACATTGTGTGCGTGAAGGCCGACGGCACGGTAGTGGGTCGCCACAAGCCATCGTCGGAGTATCCTTTCCACTCTGCATTGTACAAGATGCGCCCACAAATGAAATCAGTCATCCATGCCCACCCGCCCGCATTGGTGACGTTCAGCATTGTTCACCAGATTCCCGACACCAGCATTATTCCGCAAGCCCGCAATGTGTGTGGTCCGGTGGGATTCGCACCTTACGATGTGCCGGGCAGCGTGGCGTTGGGCGAAAAGATTGCCAAGGAGTTCAAGGAGCATTCCGAGTACAAGGCGGTTATCATGGAGAACCATGGCGTGGTGCTTTGCGGCGCGGACATTGCGGATGCCTACCAGCGTTTTGAGACATTGGAGCTTTGTGCTCGCACCATCCTGAATGCGCGAATCTTGGGAGAACCCACGTTCCTGACCGAGGAGCAGATTTACAGGCATGAAATGGTACAACCTACCGACTTGCCCCACTTCATGAATGTGACCTATCCATCGGACGAACGGGCCATACGTACTGAAATCTGTCGCATTGTGCGCAGGGCTTGCGATCAAGGACTGATGTGCAGCTCGTATGGTACGGCTTCGGTGCGTTGGCACGACAATGATTTCTTGATCACACCCACCAACGTGCAGCGTTGGGACATCGACCCCGACGACATCGTACAGGTAAGGGACAGCATGATCGAGGCGGGGAAAAAGCCTTCGCGTGCGGTAGCCCTGCATCAGGAAATCTACCGTCGCAACCCGAAGGTGAACTCCATCATCATGACACAAAGTCCCTCGCTGATGGGCTACTGCACCACCGACGTGAAGTTCAACGTGCGTACGATTCCCGAAAGCTGGATTTTCCTGCAGGATGTACCTAAGGTGTCGTATGATGAACGTTTCAAGAACATCGACAAGCTTGCCGACTACTTCAAGACCTATCCCTGCGTGTTGTTGGGCAACGACTCGGTGGTGGTGACGGGCGACACGTTGCTCAACACCTTCGACAAGTTGGAAGTGGCCGAGTTTTCGGCCAAGTCGCTCATCATGGCGGCTCCGATTGGCCAGCTTCATCCAATCACCGATGAGGAGGTCGAAGACCTCCGGGTGGCTTTCCATGTAGGCAAATGAGAAATGAAATAGTTCTTGTTATAAGTATTATCGTGTTGCAAGCTTCCTGTGCAAGGAAGCCTGCAACTTTTTCAGAGGTAAACGAATATCCCGACATTTATCCTGACTATGTGGGCGTGACCGTTCCCGCACAAATGGCACCCTTGAACTTCATCATGGCCGATGGCCGGAAAATGGAGGTGGTGCGCTCCGCCCAGGCCGACACGTTGTGGGTAACGGTGAAGGCTTGGCAAAAAGGCGCTGAACAAGGAGTGGCCTACAAACCATTCCCAATATACATTTCGCACGACCGCATAGACCCTTATCTGGCCTACCGTCTCATTGAACCTGGATATGAGGGATGGCGTTACATGGGTATCTACCAGCGCGAACTGTCCTCGTTCGAGGAAACGCCGATAGTAACCAACGAAGCCAACAATCATGGCTGCGTGAATTGCCACACTTTCCTGAATCGAGAAGCTTCGCGGATGTTGTTTCACTCGCGCGGACCAGGTGGAGGCACCGTGTTCGTGGAAGGTGATGCACATCGATTGGTCAATATAGCCACATTGGGTGCAAAGAAGCAGGGCACCTACCCAGCTTGGCATCCCTATGGGCGGTATGTGGCCTTTTCGTCGAACGACACTCATCAATGTTTCCCCGTAAAAGGTGAACAGCCTGTGGAGGTGTTCGACACGCGCTCCGACATCATCCTGATGGACTTGCAAACCGATTCGGTGGCGGCACATCCGCCGTTGAACACGGGCGACACATGGGAAACTTTCCCGACGTGGTCGGCCGACGGGAAAACGCTGTATTACTGTGCAGCCGACAGCGTGGGGCAGATGCCTTTGTCGAGGGGAAGATTGCATTACAAGCTCATGGCCATCGACTTCGATGCGGACAAGGGTTGTTTCGAGGGCGAACCTCGCTTGATATATGGCAACGACTCACTGAGTGTCTCGTTCCCACGAGTCACACCCGACGGACGTTTTCTTTGCTTCACCCGTACACGATTCGGCACATTCCCTGTGTGGCACCGAGAGGCCGACCTTTGGATGATGAATCTGGGAAGCGGCGAGGTGTATGAGGCCAACGACATCAACAGCAACGACACCGAGAGCTACCACTCGTGGTCGTCGAACGGGCGGTGGATGGTGTTTGGCAGCCGACGGCTCGACGGACGCTACACCCGCCTCTTCATCACTCATTTCGATGGCGAGGGTCGTTTCTCCAAACCTTTTCTACTGCCACAGCAAGAAGCCGTGCACAACCAGCTTCGCTTGAAATCGTACAACATACCCGAGTTTGTGAAAGGTAGGGTGAAAACCATTGAGAAAATATGAGGAAGTGGTTGCCTGTTGTCGTTTTTCTGGTAGTATTTGCGTTGTGTCAGATATTCCTCCCCTATACGTTTTATGCGTTGGAGGACCAAACCTTGTTCCTGTTCACTCCCGACTATTTCTCACAGGTGTGTTCCATGCCTTGTGGCTTTGCCTGCTTGATGTATTCGTTTGTGGTGCAGTTTTTTGTAATCCCTTGTGTGGGGGCTTCAGTGGTGGCTTTGTTGGCTTTGTCTGTCTATTGGGCCATCGGTCGTTTGGCGCGTCCGCTTTTCAGCGCGCTGGCTGTATGTGCGGTGGTGGCCGTATTGGTGTCGCTCCCTACGGTTCGCCAAACTGAGCGATGGCATCGTTTGGAACATGCGGCCATGCAGTACGATTGGGACGAGGTGCTTCGCATCGCCACACCCGAACGCTGTAAGGAAGAGGCAGAGATGACACCGTATGCCTTGCTGGCATTGGGGGAACGTGGTGAGTTACCCACAAAAATGTTCAGTTATCCTGTGGCAAGTGCTGAGAGCCTGACATTCGAAGGATGGCAGTCGCGCGAGGCATATTTGTTTCAGACCTTGCTTTACGCATGTACTGGTTGTTATGCCGAGGCAGCCCACCGTAACATCCAATTGGGAACCTATCTTAGCCACGGCACTTCGTTTGGTGTCCTGCGTCGTTCTGTATGGCTCTACGATAATCTCCACGACAATGCACTTGCCGACAAATACCGTTCCATTTTGAGGTGTAGCGTGCTACACCACAATTGGAAACATGCCCCTGCACCAGTCCGAAAAGACCAGACAGTTGCTGCGGACAACCATTCTGACACCATCCCTGCCATTACCGACCAATTCCTCTACAACATGGCGGCACTGGTCAACGAGGGTTATGTGTCGCGTCCCAACATCGACCGTATGCTGTGTGCCGCATTGGCCCAACGCGATCTCGCCTCGTTCATGAAATTCATGGAGGGGGTGGCAGGTCGGCAGGAACAACTGGCCACGCATTATCAGGAAGCCATTCTGGTGGCGGCAATGCTCCAGCCTTCGCAGAATGTGGACAAATATCATATCAGCGCTTCGGTAAGGTCGGCTTTCCAACGATTTTCCACGCTCATGAACCAACAACAAGTCTATGCAGCCAAGGCCGCCTTCCCACACACATTCTGGTCGTTCTATTTTGATGAGTCAGGCGTATTTTCATCCACAAAGGGCAAGTGACCATGAGCAAGGCATATCTCCTAAAAACATTCTTCTTGCTGTCGTTGCTGCTCGCTGTGGCTTGCCAGAAGCCACAGGCCGACATCGTGATACTCTACGACAACGATCCGCACTGTGCCGTCGAAGGCTATGCCTGCATGGCTGCATTGAAGGCCGACTATCTCGACCGAGGATACGAGGTGGCCGTGACATCGAGCGGCGACTTTGCGCAAGGAGGTTCGATGGGTGCCAGCTCGCATGGCGAGTACATTGTTCAACTCATGAATCTGGTGGGTTACGATGCGGTGACACTTGGCAATCATGAGTTCGACTATGGCATGTCGCAATTGAGGAAACTTTGCGGAATGCTTCGGGCCGATGTGGTCGATTGCAATCTTTACGACATCCAAACCAATCAAAGGGTCTTCAAACCTTACACCATCAAGCAGTTGGGACACACGAAAGTGGCCTTTGTGGGCGTATCGACCCCCGACACGTATTATTCATCTACTCCAACATATTTCAAGGATTCCTCAGGCCGGTTGCGCTACGGCTTTTGTGCCGACTCGTTGTGTGCTGTGGTACAGCATAGCATCGATGCCGCCCACATCGAAGGTGCCGACTATGTGGTGTTGCTGTCTCACTTAGGCGACGACCCAGCGGCCGGCATCATTTCTCCCCAGCTCATTGCAGGCATTGTGGGTTGCGATGTGGTGCTCGATGGTCATGCACACAGTGTGATTGAACAACGCGAGATTGCCGACAAGGCTGGCCATCCGGTCATCCTTACCTCTACAGGCACCAAGTTCGCCAATATCGGCCAGCTCACCATCACTCCCCAAGGTCGGCTGACCACAAGACTCGTATCCGTAAAGGAATCTGGAGGGAAGGATGCCGCCACACAAGCGTGTATCGACTCGCTGAAGGAAGCCTTCACCCTGATGTCGGGTAGGATTGTGGGATATTCCAAGGTGAAGCTCCGCATCAACGACGAACATGGAGAACGGCTCGTGAGACGACGTGAAACCAATTTGGGCGATTTCCTCACCGATGCTTTTCGCACAGTCACCGGAGCCGACATCGCTTTCATGAATGGCGGGAGCATAAGGGCCGACATCGAAGAGGGAGCGGTCACCTTCAAGGATTTGTTCGAGGTCTTTCCTTTCGAGTCGCACGTGTGTGTGGCAGAGCTTACGGGCAAGTTGTTGCTTGAAGCGTTGGAACATTCCGTGTCGTTCTATCCCGAGGAGTTCGGTGGATTCCAACAGGTTTCGGGCTTGCGTTTCGAGTTCGATTCCTCGCTGAAACCTCGTGTGCGGTCGGTGCAGGTGCTCAATCGGCAAACCCATGCGTTCGAACCGTTGAATCCGGATAAGACATACACGTTGGCACATCACGACTATCACCTGAAGAAATACGGCAATGGCTTTGAGATGTTCTCAAAGGCCAGGATCATTGCCGATGAGACTATGCTCGACACCGATGTATTGGAGCAATACATCGGGCATTATCTAAACGACACGATAGACGCGGTGTATGCTCAACCTCAGCAGCGAATAGCCATTTTGAATGATGATAATCGGATTGTCGAGTAATCGAAAAATTGAATTATCGAACAATCGAAACGTAATTGGTAAACAGTAATGATAGTCTGTATAGCTGAAAAGCCTTCTGTGGCACGCGACATTGCCGAGGTGCTTGGCGCACGTTCCCGACACGATGGATTCATCGAGGGAAATGGGTATCAGGTGACTTGGACATTCGGCCATCTGTGTACGCTGAAGGAACCTCACGAATACAGTCCTTTGTGGAAGACATGGAGCTTGGCGCAGTTGCCCTTGGTGCCGCCTCGCTTTGGCATCAAGCTCATCGAGGATGATGGCATCAAGAAGCAGTTCGCCATCATCGAAAAGCTGATGCAGCGTGCCGACGGCATCATCAATTGTGGCGATGCCGGACAGGAGGGGGAACTCATCCAGCGGTGGGTGATGCAGAAGGCGGGGGCGCGTTGCCCTGTGAAGCGGCTGTGGATTTCATCGCTTACCGAAGAGTCCATACGCGAAGGATTCCAATCGCTGAAGGATCAGCAGGAGTTCCAGTCGCTCTATGAGGCAGGTCTTTGCCGTGCCATCGGCGACTGGCTGTTGGGCATGAATGCCACACGACTCTATACCCTCAAATATGGCAAGAACAAGCAAATACTCTCCATCGGGCGTGTGCAGACACCCACCTTGGCACTTATCGTAAACCGACAACATGAGATAGAACAATTCCAGCCCAAACAATACTGGGTGCTTGCCACAACCTATCGCAATGTGGTGTTCACTGCTGTGAGCGACAAGGCCATCGACGATGAGGCTGCAGGCAAGGAACTGATGCAACGCATACAGCATGTCCCGTTCACCGTGACCGAGGTGTCCCGAAAGAATGGCACCGAGGCTCCTCCGCGCCTGTTCGACCTCACCTCGCTACAAGTGGAGTGCAACAAGAAGTTCGGCTATTCGGCCGACGAGACACTTCGCCTCATACAGTCGCTCTACGAAAAGAAAATAACCACCTATCCGCGTGTCGATACCACTTTCTTGAGCGACGACATCTATCCCAAGTGCCCACAGATACTTTCTGGCATCCGCCCTTACCAGAAGTGGACTGCCGCCTTGCAGGGTAAGGCACTCCGAAAGTCGAAAAAGGTGTTCGACAACACCAAGGTCACCGATCACCACGCCATCATCCCTACGGGTCAAGACCCCTCCCTGGCATCGCTCACCGACATGGAGAAGCGGGTGTTCGACATGGTGGCGCGACGTTTCATTGCAGCCTTCTATCCCGATTGCAAATTTGCCACCACCACGGTTGTGGGCGAGGCCGACAAGATAAGATTCAAGGCTACTGGCAAACAGATTCTCGAACCTGGATGGAAGGTTCTCTATGCCAAGCCACAAACCAACTTGCCTGAGGGCATGAGCGACCCAGATGCCGACAAGAATGTTGAGGAAGAACGCACGTTGCCAGCTTTTCAGCAAGGCGAAAGCGGACCGCACGCACCCACGCTTACCGAAAAGTGGACACAGCCCCCCAAACCCTACACCGAGGCCACCTTGCTACGAGCCATGGAAACTGCCGGCAAGACAGTCGATGACGATGAGTTGCGCGATGTACTCAAGGAGAACGGCATTGGCCGCCCTTCCACCCGTGCCGCTATCATCGAAACCCTTTTCAAACGCCACTACATCCGTAAGGAACGGAAGAACCTGATAGCCACACCGACGGGAGTGGAACTCATAGGACTCATCCACGACGACTTGCTCAAAAGCGCCGAACTCACCGGACGATGGGAAAAGAAACTCCGTCAGATAGAACACCACAGCTACGATGCCACCACCTTCATCGACGAACTGAAGCAGATGGTCGGCGAAGTGGTGATAGGTGTGATGCGCGAAGTAAGATAATGCAAGACAATGATGAGGTAGATGGCGAAAACAAAATTCTTAATTCAAAATTCTTAATTGATATGTGTTCCATGAAAACAAAACATTCCATCCGCTTGCTCGCAGTCGCATTCGTCGCGACTTGCCTTTGTGCCTGCACTTCGAAACCGAAAACGGTTTACGAACAAATCATCCAAAACATCTACGACCGTACCTGCCTCGACATCAATGCAGAGGAGCAGGCCCACAACGGAGAGGCGTTTCTCGCACAGATGAATGCCGATGGGTCGTTCCCCGATTTCGACTATGCCGACCATCGGCAGTCGCCATGGCCTCCTTCGGGCCATCCTGCCCGCTTGTTGGATATGGTTTTTGCCTACGCGCATCCGCAAAGTCCCTTGTATGGCGATGCCGACCTTTACGATGGCATTTGTCGCGGACTCACATTCTGGCACAAGGCCGACCCACGTAGTGCCAACCGCTGGCATCAGATTTGTGGCTGGCCGCAGTCCATTGGGTGGGCTATGTGTATCATGCGTATGGCTCCCAAGCAGTTGCCCAAGGAAATCGAGACCAATTACACCACCCGCATCATGGACATAGCCATGAATCCGGTCGATTTCACCGGCGTGAACAAGCAAGACATGGCTCTTATCCGTCTTTATGTGGCCTTGCTCACCGAGGACGAAAAGGAACTGGCTTTTGCCGTCAACGAACTCTACCAACCATTGGCTTGTACCTCCGACGACGAGGGTGTGCAGTTCGACTATTCCTACCACATGCACTCGCGCCAGCTTTACCTCGCGGGTTACGGCACAGGTGCCCTCACGGCTTTCTTCAAGTTTGCTTATTACCTGAAGGGAACACCTTACGAGCATCCTGAGCACACCGAAGCCATGGGCGAATATCTCCGTCAGGGCATCCTGCCCATAGTGCGTGGCTCTTACACCCTGCCCAATAGCGGTGGTCGCGGACAGTTTGGCCGACCAGGGGCATTGAGCGTGAAAGGCTTTGCCGCCATGATGGAGAAGATGGCCGAACTCGACAGTCCCGACAAGAAAACATTCTACCTGAACGCGGCCGAGCGTATTTCTGGCAGACAAGCCGCCGATTTCGATGTGCAGCCATGGCATCGTCATTATTGGATGAGCGACTACACCTTGCATCAGCGTCCGGCCTACACTTTCGCCGTGCGTACCAACAGTACGCGCACTTGCCGTTGCGAGCATGGCAATCTTGAAAACCTGAAAGGTTTCTTCGTGGCCGACGGAAGCACGTTTGTGACTGTCGATGGCAAGGAATATTTCAATGTGTTCCCCACATGGAGCTGGCAACACATACCTGGCACCACAGTGCCCTGCCTGCCCGAGGTGCCTCTCGACAAGGAGTGGGTGGTCCATGGTTTGTGCGACTTCACAGGAGGTGTTGACGATGGCCGCTATGGCTGCATGACTTTCCATTACGATGAGAGTCGTTTCAACATCGACACACATGCCCGCAAGTCGTGGTTCTGCTTCGACAACGAGGTGGTTTGTTTGGGAACGGGCGTTAGCTCCACCAATCCGAATCCCATCCACACCACGCTCAACCAATGCCTTGTAGGAGGCGACATTACGGCGGAGGATGTTGCCGGCCTCCAAACCACCTTGTCCGAAGGCGACCATCGGCTTGCCGACGTGCGTTGGCTCAATCATCGCAACATCAGCTACTTCTTTCCCCAACCCACCCGCATAGCCGTGTCGAACAAGGAGTGCAAGGGCAACTGGTACGACATCAACCAAACTTGTAAGGACGATGAGGTAAGCAATAAGGTGTTCCTCGCCTACATCGACCACGGCTCTAAACCAAGTAATGCTTCTTACGAATATTACATGCTTCCGGACACCAAGACCATCAACGAAGCGCGTTCCTCGCTCGATAGCCTTACCGTAGTCAACACGCCAGCCGTACAAGGTGTATATAACCACAACCTCCACATATTGCAAGCCGTGTTCCACAAAGCGGGCAGTATGGAAGTGGGGCCAGTGAGGGCCGATGTGTCCGCACCTTGCGTGCTCATGATTACAGGCATCGACACTGCCGATGCGAAAGCATACGTTTCCGACCCCACCTTCAAGGCTGACGGAGCCTTGCTTCACCTCACTCTTCCCACGAAACCAACCAAGACACTCCAGGCAAAATTCCACACCACCAAGACCACCTTGGGGCAGACCGAATGTTATGTCATTGATTCACTACCCGATAATAAATAAAAAATGAAAAACCTCCTTTTCTCTTCATTCGTGGCCGCACCCTTGAAGGTGCTTGCCCTCCAATCGTGCCAATCGGCTCCCGACAACGTGTTCGACCAGATTGTGTTGAACATCTATGAACGTTCCGTCAAGGACATCGACCCCGTGAAGGCCTCCGACGATACCGAGCACTATCTTTCGTTGCTCAATGCCGATGGCTCTTTTTCCGACATCGACTATGCCGACCGCCGCCAGTCGCCATGGGAACCCTACACACATTCCAAGCGTCTGTTGGCCTTCACCAATGCCTACATTCATCCGGATAGTCGTTACTATGCCGACGACAAGCTCTACGAGGCCATCAGCCATTGTCTGCAATACTGGTACGATGCCGACCCTCGCAGTGCCAACTGGTGGCATCAATACATTGGATGGCCGCAGGACACCGGATGGGTGCTCTGCATGATGCGCCATGCCAAGAAGCATATATCCGCCGAACTCGAGGCGGCATACGCCCACCGCGCTTTGGAGTTCTCGGCCGACATCGAGCGATACACTGGTGCCAACATGCAAGACATTGCTTTGGTGTGGCTCTACATGGCCGTGCTCACCAAGGATGAGGCGACACTTTCGCGGGCTGTCGATTTTTATTTCCAGCCTGTTTGCTTCACCGTCGATGAAGGTTTGCAATACGATTATTCCTACCATCAACATGCCCACCAGCTCTACAGCGCGGGCTATGGCTCCGTAGTGTTGAGTACCTTCTTCAAGGTGGCCTACTACATCAAGGGCACCCCTTACGAACGTCCTGCCTACACCGACATCATCAGCGGTTACATCCGCTACGGCATCCTGCCTATCAACCGTGGTGCCTACACCCTGTTCGGCAGCGGCGGTCGTGGCCATGTGTCGCGCGCCAACGCACTCTACAACAAGGGGCTGGCTCCGATGATGGAGAAGATGGCCGAACTCGACCGCCCCGAATACAAGCAGCTTTATCTCGATGCAGCCGAGCGTCTGTCCGAAAGGCAACCGGCCAGCTATGGCGTGAAGCCTTGGCACCATCACTACTGGACCAGCGACTACTCCGTTCACCAACGTCCCGCCTACACCTTCGACATCCGTTCAAACACCACCCGCACCTGCCGTTCCGAGAATGGCAACCTCGAAAACCTAAAGGGCTACTTTGTGGGCGATGGTTGCACCCAAGTGGTGGTCGATGGCGATGAATACTACAACATTTTCCCCACATGGAGTTGGCAACACATCCCCGGCACCACCGTGCCCTGCCTGCCCGAGGTGCCGCTCGACAAGTCGTGGTCGGTGTATGGATTGAGCGATTTCTCCGGTGGTGTGGATGACGACCGCTATGGATGCATGACCTATCACTACGTCGATACGAAGTTCGACATCGACACGCAGGCACGCAAGTCGTGGTTCTGCTTCGACAACGAGATAGTCTGTCTGGGTGCCGCCGTCAACTCGTCCAATCCGAATCCAGTCCACACCACCATCAATCAGTGTCTGCTCAAGGGCGATGTGGTGGCGGAGGACGCCGATGGACACGTGCTGACACTCGACAAGGGCGAACACAGTTTCACCCGTCTGCGATGGCTACACCACAACAAGGTGAGCTATTATTTCCCCGACAATGCCGACGTGGCCGTCAATAACAAGGAGTGCGTAGGCTCTTGGTTCGGCATCAACCAGACAATGTCGCACGATGAGATCCGAAACGACATCTTCTTGGCATACATCAATCATGGCCCGAAAGTCAAGAATGGCAGTTACGTATATTATGTGCTTCCTGCCACCGCCGGCATCGCCGAGGCAAAACAAGCCATGGACAAGCTCACCATCGTCAACACCCCTGGGTTGCAATACGTCTATAACGACAATCTGCACATCCTACAGGCCGTGTTCCACGAGGCGGGCACTGTCAATGTGGCCAATACCACCCTCACGGCCGATGCACCCTGCACGGTCATGCTGACGGGCATTGGCGAAAGTCGTACCATGCTCTATGCAGCCGACCCCACCTTCAAGCAATGTCCGTTGCACCTCACGCTTACCCTGCCCGGACAGGCAGCCAAGCATGTCGGCATCACTTTCAAGAACGACACCGGCCATCTGGGCCAGCGTGAAGTGTTCGATGTTACCAACGAACCAATGAACCAATAATTCATAAGAACCATTTGCCATGCCAACAAACATGTCATCTACTACATGGACCACCAAGCCACACTACGACATCCTCGACGGACTGCGTGGCGTGGCAGCCATGGTGGTGCTGTGCTATCACCTGTTCGAGGCCATCGCCTTCGCACCTATCAACAGCACAACCCCCGAACAACAGCTCTATCACGGATTCATTGCCGTCGATTTCTTCTTCATACTCAGTGGCTTCGTCATGGGCTATGCCTACGACGAGCGATGGCGACACATGAGTGTCGGCAACTTCATTCGTCGTCGCCTCATTCGCCTGCACCCCATGGTGGTCATGGGAGTGATTGTAGGCGTGGCATGTTTCTTCGTTCAGGGTTGCGCCAAGTGGGACGGCACCCCCGTGTCGCTCTCCCTCATCCTGCTGTGCACCTTGCTTTCGCTTTTCCTTTTGCCTACGCCAACGGCCTTGGAGGTTCGAGGCAACACCGAGGCGTTTCCCCTCAACGGCCCCCACTGGAGTCTTTTCTTGGAGTACATAGGCAGCATCCTGTATGCCCTGTTGTTGCGCCGCCTGCCCACACGTGTGTTGAAAGTGTGGGTGGTGGTGTGTGCCGTGTTGTTGCTCGCCTTTAGCCTGACGATGGGCGAGAACACCATAGGTTATGGTTGGTCCAGCCAACCCATCAATCTGTTGGGAGGACTGCTCCGCTTGCTGTTTGGCTATCCGGCCGGTTTGTTGTTGGCTCGTCTGTTCCGCAGCCGCCGGCCGTCTTCGCTGCGGCAGCCGGTGTTTCTCTTTTCCACGCTGGTGCTGCTGGTGCTGTTTCTCGTGCCGGGTTTAGGCACATTGAGCTGCTTCTATCAGGTGCTGTGCGTGTGTGTGGCGTTCCCCCTCGTTGTGTGGTATGCGGCTCGGGGCACACTTGCTGGTGTGTGGCTTCGTGTGGCACGGTTCTTAGGTCGGCTGAGTTATCCGCTCTATGCCGTGCATTACCCGCTCATATACCTTTACATACATTGGATTCAAACCCAGCAACCAGAAGGTGCGGCCGTGTGGATGGCACCGCTTGTGGTGTTGGTCGCCAATGTGTTGTTGGCAACCGTATGTATGCTGTTCTACGACGAGCCCCTGCGCCGTTGGCTGTCGGTGCATTTCCAGAACCGTTGTAAAGTGAGGTAATCTGTTGTCAATCTTCAGCATCTCGTCTGTCGCAAGCAGATGCTCTCCTCATAGCAGCATGGCGATGTGCAGGGACTCCCACATCCTACTGATCCAATCAGTATTTTCGTGGCTTATCCCATCAACATTCTTTAATGAGTACGATGACCCAATGAGGCTGAATTTGGCAAAAGGTTGTAATGCTGCAACCTTTTGCGGCATGATTGAATCAATCAATGGGATTAGCAGCATTTTTGCAACTGCCAATCCCATTTCATTGTCAAGGGAATTATTGATTCTACAACATATCCCGTTTTGTCGGTATAATTGACTAATCGTCTTTGTATGAAGAATCCTTTTCTATTTTGAGCACATCAATCAATTGGTATCTTACATCGCTACCATCAGCTGGAGGATTGGCAAGAATGGTTTTCCTCACTGAAAGAGTATAAAAGTAGCCAGACTCGTATGTAAATCCTTCAATCCGTCCTTGACCGACATCCTCCCACTCTTTAGCATTTTCCTCCTTTATGCTCATCCCGGGTATGGGAGTTGGTTCTCCCCATGGTGGATATACGGTACATGGATGTGAATCCACTTCTACGATGATGCTCTTTACAACGTCCGCATCTTCATCGTCATTCAGACATGATGATAAGCAAGTCATGCCAAGTAGGCAAGCCATGATGACTACCATAAAGTAAGGATTACTTTTGGATATTCTTCTTTCTTCTCTTTGCATAATACTCATTATTTTATTGTCTTAACTGCTTCTAATTATCTTAACTGCTTCAGCAGTTCCTCCACGGCCGTGCGCAGCTGTGTGTCCTCGCCTTTCACAACGGTTTCGGGTGCATTCGCCACCTTTATGTCGGGTTCAAGCTGTTTGTTTTCCAAGTAGCTGCCGTCGGCGGTGCGATAGCCGATGACCGGGATACCAAACACGAGGCTTGGATCCTGCAAGGTTTCCCAGGTCACGCTGGTCATCGTGCCCGGCACGGGCATACCCACCACCTTGCCGATGCCCACATGCTTGTACACCCAAGGGGTGCCGTGCGCATTACTGTAGTTGGCCTCGCAGGTAATCATGATGGAGGGTTTGTTGTATCGGCGGCTGGGCATGTCGCAAGCCTCGCGTCCGCGTACTACCTGCGTCAGGTATTTCTTGCCCGAGAAGAGTATCTCCACATCCTCGTGCAGGCGGCCTCCACCATTGAAGCGGGTGTCGATGACGATGCCGTCGCACTGGTTGTACTTGCCCAGGATGTCGGAATAGATGGTACGGAAGCTGCCATCGTCCATCGACTGAAGGTGCACATAGCCCAGCCGACCGTTCGACCAGCGTCGCACATCCTCGGCACGTTGTTTCACCCAACGGTTGTAGAGCAGGGTGTTCATCTGTGCGTTGCTGATGGGCAGCACCACCTCATCCCACTGCTCTCCCTTGGCGTTGCGTATGCTCACCAAGGTTTTCTTTCTGACCTTGTCGTTGAGCAACGTGATGAAATCGCTTCCGGCCTTGATGGCCTCGCCATCAACTTTCTCTATCACACAACCGACGGTAAGCTTGGAGTTCTTGTGGTCGAACGGTCCTTTTTCCACCACCTCGGCAACCTTCAGGCCGTCGCCAGTATGGCTCCAGTCGAACAGCAACCCCAAGTTGGCCGTAGCATAGGAATGCTTGGGTTCGGGATAGTATGTGGCACCCGTGTGCGACACATTCAACTCGCCCAACATCTCGCTCAACATCTCGGCAAAGTCGTAGTTGTTGTTGATGTGGGGCAGGAACTTGCGGTAGTCGGCCGTCATCTTATCCCAGTCGATGCCGTGCATGTTGGTGTTGTAAAAGCGTTTTCTCTCTTGCAGACAGACGTGGTTGAACATGTACTCACGTTCGTCGGCCAAGTTCAGATTGAAGGTGGCATCGGCCGTGATGGGTTTCAGCGTACCGCTCTTGGCATCCATTTTCTTCATGGCTCCTCCCAGCAGGAATATGTTCTTGCCATCCTTATCCATCACGAGTCGTCCGCTCCCAGCCCCCTTGTTCACCAACTTGGTTTCGCGTGTGCGCAGGTCGAGCTTCCACATGTCAGCACCTTTCTCAAACGAGCAAGTGTAGTAGAGCGACTCTCCATCCTTGGTGATGATGGCGTCGGACAGATTCGACGAGTTGGGAGTAAGCCTCACGATGCGCTCCTCCATGCCATCGAGTTCCATCACTATGTCGGTGTTCTCCTTTTGGTCGATGTCCTTCTTGTTCTTGTCCTTATCCTTGTCTTTGTCCTTGTCGTTCTTTGCGGCCTTGTCTTTCTGTTCCTTCTCCAGTTCCTTCAGCAGTTCATAGTCCTCCTTACTGAGGCGGAACTTGTCGTAGGCATCCTGATTGGTGAAGGCCAGCATCACGTCCTGCTGCGAGCCCCACGAAGCGTGCGAGCGCATGCCGTAGCGGTCGGTGGTGAAGAGAATGGCGTTGCCGTCCATCACAAACTTGCCTCCCTCGCTAAAGTAGGCACTCCCCGTAAGGTTCTTGATGGGACCGCCCTGCGCGCTCACAATGCCCACATCGCTGTAGGGGTCGTGCTTGTTGGCAGTGTAACTGATTACAAACCACTTGCCGTCGGGGCTCCAGTTGAAGTCGAAGCCGCCACCGGTGCTATAGCAGGTGGTGCCATCGGTCACCTGGCGCACCTTGTTTGTTTTCATGTCCATCACCATCAGCTTGTTGCGATCCTGGATAAAGGCCAGTTCCTTACCGTTGGGCGAGAAGTCGGGATAGGCATATTCCGTGTTGCTCTTAGGCAGCAACAGTTTCTCCTCGATGATCGTAGCGTTGGCGAAGTACTTCTCCTCCTCACGGGCGATGGTGGCCTGGTAGAGTTGCCAGTGTCCGTCGCGTTCGCTGCCATACACCAAGGTCCGGCCGTCGGGACTGAACACAGGGGCTGCCTCGGCGGCTGCGGTGTGGGTGATTTGTTTGGTGGTGGTATAATCCACGGCCGTGACGAACACTTCGCCACGCGATACGAATGCCACCTGCTTGCCGTCGGGCGACACCGACGAGCGTCCGCCACGGGTCGTAATCTGGGCCGTTTGTGCGGCATCGTCGCGCACCAGGTCTATCTTTACCTTCTTGGCCGCCTCGTTGCCCTTCTTGCAGTATATCTCGCCATCGTAGGTAAAGCAAAGCGTGCCGGCCGCCTCCGACAGGAACCTCACGGGATGGGTCTTGAAGTTGGTCACAGCCTGCAGCTTCCCTGGGCTGTCGAGATTCATGGCATACACGTTCATGGTGCCACCCTTGGGCTCGCTGAGCAGATACAGTGTCTTGCCGTCGTCGCCCAGCACGGGTTGGCGGTCTTCGCCATCGCGGTTGGTCAGGTTGGTGTGCTTGCCTGTGGTGAGGTCGAGCTTCCAGATGTCGCGTGTGATGGACGAGGTGTGGTGCTTGCGCCATTCGTTCTCCCCACCCTTCCTGTCCTGATACACCATCCATTTTCCACCCTTGTCGAAGCATACATATTCGGTGGGCGTAGCCACGACCTGTTCGGTGCGCCCACCCTTTGCCGGTACCCGATAGAGCTCCGTCATAGAAGCCTTGGGGAACAAAGCACTTTCGGCAGGATCCTGGATGACAGCCGAGAAATACACCCACTTGCCGTCGGGCGAGAATGTCCATGGGGTCTCCGTGGCCGAATGGAAGGTGATCCGTTGGGCTGCACCGCCTTCGGCAGGCATCACAAACAAGTCCTGGCTGCCAGTGCGGTCGCTGGCGAAGGCTATTGTCTTGCCATCGGGACTCCACACCGGAAACGACTCATACGAGTCCTGAGTGGTAAGTCGGACGGCATTTCCACCCTCGACATTCACCTTATAAATATCGCCCTTGTAGCAAAACGCGATTTCTCGACCGTTGGGTGAAATCTGCACATCGCGAAGCCACAGTGGGGTCATTGCCTCCACACACTGTAATCCGAGACAACACACTGCCAATAAAAACATTTTTTTCATAAGAAGGAACTTTTAGTGCTAAAATGATGTACAAAGGTAGTGTTTTGAAGTAAAATCGCAAAAAAAACGTGGAAATGTTTGGACTGTATGCCCGAAAAATGTATCTTTGCACCGCTTTCTCCAAGGAGAGTACCCAAGGATTGGACTATGGTGTAATGGTAGCACTACAGGTTTTGGTTCTGTCAGACTGGGTTCGAGTCCCGGTAGTCCAACAACAACACTCCTTAAGACGTATCCCAAATAAAAAAATCATGTGTTCGCTTTGTGAATCTTGGATTCGCATTTCATTCGGATGTCGAAAGCCCGTCGGTTAGACCGATGAGGGAAATGCGTATGCCTAAACTTGTCATATATGGTCCAATAGATATTTTCCGTGTTAAGGTCATTTATCAACGATGCCGTCAGGCATCGGACAATGGGGCGAAGCTTTGTCCCATACCTACGGCATGGGGGCATCGTGTTTGTCCGCGCCATGCCCCAGCCATCCCATGGCGAGTGTGCGGCGGTTCATGTGCCTGTTCCTCACGGATCGCCCAGATGCTCATACGCGATGCTTGTCTGGCGTGGGGTGAGGGGGTGAGGGCGCGGTGTCGGGCAGGGTGAGTTGCTGCGTGGCGGTTGTCGGTTTACTGGGCTCTAATTTTTTTTTACTGGGCTCTAAAAAGAATTTACTGGCCTCTCGGAGGAAATGTTCTGCCCAGAACATTTCAAAACAGCTTCTAAACCCAAATTCACAAGGTAAATTTTCGACGAACCGAACGCAGAGGCCAAGCTTGCCTGGACTTTGTAGTTCTGTCGCAATATTGCGAGTGCAAAGCTACAACAGTTCTACTACTGCTACAATGTGTACTTTATTGAATGCTTACGTTTTTCCTTCGTTGGTGTAAAAAGGCGAGATTTTTATCTATATTCACGGTCGGTTAGCTTAATGTTGCTATGATGTAATATCCATTACGACAGACTGATAGAAAAAGAAATCGAATTGAAGCCACAGAATTTCGGACGGCCGTGGTTGTGGACAGTCCAAAATTCTGTAGCAAGGCAACGACCTGTATGCTGTATCAGCAATCATTGCCGATGTGCGTCAATCCATAGAAAAGAGTGAACTACTGTTCACTCATGTGTTTATATTTGTCGTAACGTCGCTTCGCGTCGCGGCTGCCCTGCTCGAAAAGGGTTTCGGCATTCTGGGGGAAGGTGCGGCGTAACGAGGCATAGCGTACCTCGCCATCGAGGAATTCCTCGTAAGGCATGGACGGTGCCTTGCTGTCGAGTTGGAACGGATGTGGCTTGCGGGGGTCGTAGCGGTAGAGCAGCCAGTAGCCGCTCTCCACAGCACGTTTCATTTCCTCCTGCACGCGATCCACACCCCTACAGATGCCATGCGACATGCAGGGTGTATAGGCCACAACTACCGACGGCCCGTCGTACTCCTCGGCCTCGCGCACCGCTTTGATGAGCTGGACAGGGTCGGCTCCCATGGCCACCTGAGCCACATACACATTGCCGTAGGTCATCATGATGGCACCCAAATCCTTCTTGCGGCTGCGTTTGCCCGCCGAAGCGAACTTGGCGACCGCCCCTATCGGGGTGGCCTTGCTGCTTTGACCGCCTGTGTTGGAATACATCTCAGTGTCGATGACAAACACATTCACGTTGGCACCCGTGGCTATGACATGGTCGAGACCGCCAAAGCCTATGTCGTAAGCCCAGCCATCGCCACCATACATCCAGAAGGTCTTCTTGGCAAACATGTCGCGCTGCTGTAGCAGTTCACGTGCCTCGGTGCTGTCGGTCTGCTCCAGACATGCCAACAACTTGTCGGCTGCCACACGCGACTCATCCAATTTGTCGAACGCTGCAAGGAACGCATCGCAACACGTTTTCAGCTCACCCTCGGCGGTAGCAGCCATCTGCTCCACCTGCTTGCGTAGATATTCGCGACGCTGCCCCACGGAAAGATACATACCTAAACAAAGCTCGGCATTGTTCTCAAACAAGCTGTTGGTCCATGCGGGGCCGAATCCTCGCTTATCAACCGTATAGGGAATGCCCGGCATGGCAGCACCCCATGCCTGCGAACAACCAGTGGCATTGGCCCAGAACACCCTGTCGCCAAACAGTTGGGTGAGCAACTTGGCGTATGGTGTCTCGCCACAACCTGCACAGGCTGCCGAGAACTCCACCAACGGTTGGTGGAACTGGCTACCCTTGATGGTGTAGGGATCGAAAAGAGCTCCCTTGTCGGACAGGGAAAGGCCGTAGTCGAACTGCTGTCGGTTGCTTTCACTCGGCTGGGCCTGCACCATCTCCAATGCATCCACCGGGCAGCACTGCGCACAGCTGCCACAACCGGTGCAGTCGAGTTCGGAAATCGTCAAGGCAAAATGCAGGCCCTTGGCCTTTGCTCCTATGGCAGGCTTGGTGAGGAATCCATCGGGTGCTTGCTGCCGCTCGGCATCGTCCAACAGATACGGACGAATGACGGCATGAGGACAAACCAGCGAACAACGGTTGCACTGGATACACTTATCGACATGCCAACGAGGCACTCGCACAGCTATGCCACGCTTCTCATAAGCAGTGAGGCCAAGCTGGATGGTGCCATCGACCACCTCCGTGAAAGCACTCACCGGCAAGTCGTCGCCTTTCTGTCGGTTGATGGGAAGAAGCATTTCGCGCACCACATCGGGGAGGGCACTCAAGTCGGGTTGCGAATCATCGGGCAGGGTGGCCCATTCGGCCGAGACAGTCACCTCGCGCACCTCGGCGGCACCGGCATCGATGGCAGCAGCATTGCGCGCTATCACCTCCTCACCCTTGGCAAAGTAAGTCTTGCGCATGGCATCCTTCATGGCATCTGTGGCCACTTCGACATCGATCAACCGCGAAGCAGCGAAGAAGGCAGCCATCAATACCGAATTGGTGTGGCCGCCCAAGCCCAGACGCATGGCTATGGCGGTAGCATCAATCACAAACAGGCGGATGTGGCGTTGCGCCAGAATACGTTTCACATCGGCAGGCAACCAAGCATCGAGCTCGGTGTCGGTCTTGCCGCAATTGAGCAGAAACTTACCACCTGGTTTCACTTCCGACACGATGTCGTACTGCCCCATGTAGCTTGGGTTGTGACAAGCCACAAAGTCGGCCGTCTTCACATAATAGGAACTCTCGATAGAATGCTTGGCAAAGCGCAGATGCGACTTGGTGACACCAAACGACTTCTTTGCATCGTACTCAAAGTAGGCCTGGCTATAGAGGCCTGCACATTCGTTGACAATATGTACGGTCTGCTTGTTGGCACCCACAGTGCCGTCGCCACCCAACCCCCAAAACTTACAGTTGATGGTGTCGCCTTGAGACTCGAATGGCAAAGTAGTCAAAGAGAGATGGGTGACATCGTCGGTGATGCCGATGGTGAATCCATGCTTGGGATGTTCGGATGCCAGATTGTGGAACACGGCCAGGATCTGCCCAGGGTCGGTGTCTTTCGACGACAAGCCATATCGACCACCCACCACCTCATAATGGCGACCGGCACGACAAACGGCCGTACAGAAATCCTCGAACAAAGGTTCTCCGGCACTACCGGGCTCCTTGCAGCGGTCGAGCACAGCCACCCGCCGCACGGTGTCGGGCATCACACGGAACAAGTGTTCGGCACTGAATGGACGATACAGGTGCACCTGTATGAAGCCTGTCTTCCGGCCTTGGGCATTCAGACAATCCACCGCTTCCTTCACCGCGCCCTTCACGCTGCCCATGACAACGACCACATCGGTGGCATCGGCCGCTCCATAATAGTTGAACAGATGATAATCGCGGCCAGTGAGGTGATTGACCTCGGTCAGATAATCCTCGACAATGGTGGGTAAGGCATCATAATAAGGATTGGAGGCTTCGCGCGCTTGGAAGAACACGTCGGGATTCTGCACAGTGCTGCGCATGAGCGGATGCTCGGGATTGAGGGCATGAGCACGGAAAGCAGCCAGTGCGTCCTTGTCGAGCAGACACCTCAGCCGCTGTGTGTCGATCATCTCAGCCGTATTGATCTCGTGCGAGGTGCGGAAACCGTCGAAGAAGTGCATGAAAGGCGTGCGCCCTTTGATGGCAGCCAGATGGGCCACGCCAGCAAGGTCTATCACCTCCTGCACACTACCCGAGGAAAGCATGGCAAAGCCTGTGTTGCGGCAACACATCACGTCGGAATGGTCGCCAAAGATGCTCATGGCATGGGTGCCCACCGTACGCGCCGCCACATGAAGCACCACGGGAAGCCGTTCGCCGGCGATGCGGTGCAACACCGGAATCATGAGCATCAAGCCTTGGCTCGAAGTGAAGCTCGTAGCCAAGGCACCTGTCTGTGCCGCGCCATGAACCGCGCCAATAGCACCAGCCTCTGACTGCATCTCGGTGAGGGTGACGGTTTGTCCGAACATGTTCTTCCTTCCCTGTGCCGACCAAGCATCGGTGTGCTCGGCCATAGGCGACGAGGGGGTGATGGGATAGATGGCGGCTATCTCCGTAAAGTCGTAGGCTATGTGTGCGGCAGCCTCGTTGCCGTCCATCGTAACAAGTCTTTTCATTTACTATTGCACTATTTACTATTTATTACTATTAAAAGCCTCCCCCCGAACTCGAAACCTCTCCCCAACCCACTCTTGAAGGAGAGGAAGAGCGATAAACCACAACAAACTCCCCTCCCTTTAGGGGAGGGTTGGGGAGAGGCCTAATTTTTCAATCGCTTGCTCGCGCATTTTGTATTTCAGAATCTTTCCCGCGGCATTCATCGGGAAAGCATCCACAAACTCTATGTACCTCGGCACTTTGTGACGCGCCAAACGAGCGGTGATGAAATCGCGCATCTCGGGTTCGGTCATCTGTTCGCCCTCCTTCAGTATGATACAAGCCATGGCCTCCTCGCCGTACTTCACATCGGGCACGCCAATAACTTGCACATCGCGTACCTTGGGACAGGTGTAGATGAACTCCTCTATCTCCTTGGGATAAATGTTCTCACCGCCACGGATAATCATATCCTTGAGGCGACCCGTAATCCGATAGGTGCCATCGGCGTTTCGACAAGCCAGATCACCCGAATGCAGCCAACCGTCCTCATCAATGGTCTGTGTGGTAGCCTCTGGCATCTTGTAGTAACCCTTCATGGTGTTGTAGCCCTTCGAACAGAACTCGCCGTTCACGCCAACCGGCACTTCCCTCCCTGTCTCAGGGTCGATGACCTTGCAACTGACGTGTGGGAAAGCATATCCCACCGTGTCGCAACGCAAGTCGAGATTGTCCGTCCACGCCGACATGGTGCTTCCAGGTGCCGACTCAGTCTGTCCATACACACTCACGATGCCCGTCATGTGCATTTCGTCCTCACGGGCAGCTCGACGCATCAAATCAGGTGGGCAGCCGGAGCCGGCCATGATGCCAGTCCGCATGTGCGAGAAATCGGTGGTGCGATAGTCGGGATGGTTGAACATGGCAATGAACATGGTGGGCACACCATTGAAACAAGTGATACGTTCCTGGTTGATGCAAGCCAACGACGACTTGGCCGAGAAATAGGGCATGGGGCAGATGGTGGCACCGTGGGTGAGCGAGGATGTCATGGACAGCACCATGCCGAAACAATGGAACATGGGCACCTGTATCATCATGCGGTCGGCCGTGGAGAGCCCCATGCGGTCGCCGATGCTCTTGCCGTTGTTGATGACATTGTAATGAGTCAGCATTACTCCCTTTGGGAAACCGGTAGTGCCCGAGGTGTACTGCATGTTGCACACATCGTCGGGATGTACCTCGGCAGCCATGCCCGTGACCACGTGCAGGGGCACACGTTCTTTTCGCCGCATGGCTTCCTCGAAAGTG
>JAUNNV010000001.1:0-42329 GCA_030531335.1 Bacteroidales bacterium | reverse complement strand
ACGGTAGCCCACAGTGATGACATTGCGCAGGAAAGGAAGCCGTTTGCAATGCAGGGGATCGCCTGGGACACTGTCCTTAATTTCTGGACAGAGTTCGTTGATGATGCCTCGGTAATCGGAGTCGAGGCTCTTCTCTATCATGACCAGCGTGTGGGTGTCGGACTGTTGTAGCAGGTATTCGGCCTCGTGCGACTTATAAGCAGTGTTGACCGTGACCAACACCGCACCTATCTTCACCGTGGCCCAGAAGGTGATGTACCAAGCAGGCACATTGGTCGCCCACACCGACACCTTGCTGCCGGGGCGTACCCCAAGCGACACAAGAGCTCGGGCAAAGTCGTTCACATCGTCGCGAAACTCGCTGTAGGTACGGGTATAGTCCAAGGTGGTATATTTGAAACAATATTGGTCGGGAAACTCATCGGCCATGCGGTCGAGTACCTGCGAGAAGGTCAGGTCGATGAGCTCGTCCTTCTTCCATACATAGAATCCGCTTCCGTCGTAGTTGGGATAGAGTTTCACTTTCAGGTCGCGGCTGCGCTCAAAACGTTCCATAAAGTTCACGAAATGGGGCATGATGACATCCATGTCGGTCAGGTCGTCCATCCACTCGGGTTTCCACTCCATGGAAATGAATCCGTCGTAGTCGATTGAGCGCAGGGCATCCATCACCTCTTTTATAGGGAAGGTTCCCTCACCAATGAGATTGTAAGTCTGGGCATCGTCGCTGTCGCGCAGATGGATGTGTCGCACGTATGCGCCCAGGTTCTTGATGGACTGGGCCGGCGTCTCTCCATGGTCGCGATACGGATGGTGCACATCCCACAACACGGCCAGTTGGTCGCAGGCAAAGAAGTTGAGCAAATTGCGCAGCAATGCCGTATCGGCATACAGGCCACTGGTCTTGATGAGTATCGTCACATTGCACGATGCAGCCTCTGAAACCAGTGTGGAAAGGTTTTGGCGTACTGCCTCAGGCCGATTGTCCTTGACCCACACGCACACGTATGGGGTGTGCATGTCGGCGGCCAAACGTATCAACCGGCGAACATTCTCCAACATGCCACTATCCGAAACCGATACATCGTATGACGAGTCGAAACAAGGGATTGTCAGATGTTTCTCGCGAAGTTCACGAAGCGACTTCACCAACGAGTACTTGTGGAAGGGACCACCACTCTCCACCATGCCGCCTTGCGCCAGTGCGTTATACACCTCAATGCCTGCAAAGTGCATCTCGCAGGCTTTCTCCACAAGGTCAGCCCATGTGTAACCGCTCCAGCCGCGTGTCGAAAACGAGATTTTCATGCTTCTTCCTCTTCGTAAACTATTTTGTTGATGGCATTCAGATAGGCCATGATGCTTGCCTCGACAATGTCGGTGGAGATGCCACGCCCTGAGAACAATTTGCCCTCATGACGCAAGCGCACCACAGCACCACCCATGGCCTCACGACCCTCGGTAATCGACTGGATTTGGAAATCGTCGAGTTCGTTGCGCAAGCCCACCAACTGTTCAATGGCATGGAAGGCGGCATCCACTGGGCCATCGCCTATGCACACATTCTCCAATATGGTATCGTCTTTCTTCAAGCATAAATGGCAAGTGGCCTTGATGATATTTCCTGCATTGATGAGATAATTGTCCAAACGGTAAGTGGCAGGAGCCTGAAAGGCCGCAGTGGCAACGATGGCATCCAGTTCCTTCACGCCTATCACCTCATTCTTCGAGGCATGACCGACAAAGGCCTCGTACACCTTCTCGCTGTCGGCCTCGCTGAGTTCATACCCCAGCTTCCGCACCATCTTGAGCACCGACTCCTTGTCGTCGTGCGCCGACAATTGCCATTCACTGCCATCGGAGGACAACTCTTCGACCACAGCCGACTTCTTTTTTCGATTGTCTTCGCAAAGCAGCCTTATTTGCTCCGTCACCCGGTTCAGCTCTATGGTCTTTACGTCCGAATAGGCCATGCACTCGTCCGACTTGACACCCAGCACTTTCGCAAAGCGCTTCAGCGATGTGGTTAGGTTTCCACACGAGGCTGTCTTTATCTCATCCGCACCTGCACGTACAGCAGCCAACGCGCACGAGTCAGCCATGAATATCTCATTGGAGCACCACACGCCCAGTTTCACCTGTTGGGGCAAATCCTCACGCATACGCCTTGTCAATTCAAACATCTCATAGTCGAACAAGGTGCCCGCCGTGTCGTGCATGGTCACGAGCGAAGCTCCTTGCTCGACGGCCGCCTTCACTACATCCGACAGCACACACTGCTCACTCCGCCCGAAATCCTCGGCTATGAACTCCACATCGCCGCACAATTCGCGACAACGTGCCACTAAGTCGGCCGTCATCTGCACAATGGCCGTCGGCTTCTTGTGACACAAATATTCCATCTGCACAGTGCTCACCGGCACACACACCTGTAGGCGGGCATGGGTTGCCTCATGCAATGATTTCCAAGTCAGTGCGATGCTCTCCGGGTTGAATATGTCGATGGGGATGGCCAAGACGCTGTCCTTGATGGCCGACGCAAGGGACTTGACCAACAAGCTGTCGCGCTTCACACTCATCACCGGACCCATCTCAATGACCGAAACGCCCAACTTATCCAAAAGTTTCGACAACTCTATCTTCTGACGAAACGACAACGCGGTCTCAGGACTTCCATCCTTGAGCTTCATCGTAATATCACTGACAAAAATCTTTCTTTTCATAATCCTGACTCAGAGAAAACATACTTGTGACGAATCTCCACTTTTGCAAATTCTCACTCTGCAACCATTTTGTTTTAACAAAGAAGCAAACTGGCCGCAAAATTAACGATTTATTCCAACACAGCAAAATAAAACAAACAAATGAAAGCCACGATAATCATAATTCATTATCCCTTTTTTCTTGATAAATGCTCACTCTTTCTTCTCAAATTTATGGTTTGTCATAAAAAAGTCGTAGATTTGCAGCACAAAAAACATTAGGACATCTATGCACAACATAGCAATCTTTGCTTCGGGCAATGGAACAAACTGCGAGAACATCATCCGCTATTTTCAACCGTCAGCCGACATTCGGGTGGCACTTGTCATCAGCAACAAGCCCGATGCTTACGTGCTGACGAGGGCTTTCAGGCTGCACGTTCCCACTGTGGTCGCATCCAAGACCGACATCAACAATCCTGCATGGCTTCTGCCACAACTCAGGAAATACGACATCGACTTCATCGTGCTGGCCGGATTCCTGCTTATGATTCCACCATTTCTGGTCGAGGCATTCGAGAATCGTATCATCAACATCCATCCGTCGCTCGTGCCGAAATATTGCGGCAAGGGTATGTATGGACATCGTGTACACGAAGCCGTGAAAGCAGCAGGAGAAACCGAAACGGGAATCACCATCCATTACGTAAATAATGTGTGCGATGGCGGCGCGATAATCCGTCAGTTTACAACACCCATACTGGCCAGCGACACTGTGGAGGACATTGAGAGCAAGATTCATGTATTGGAGCAAGCACATTTCCCACAAGTCATAGAGGTAGTCATTCTTAAAACAAAATAGGACGTAAAAGTTCCGAACGTAATTAACAATCTAAAAATCTAAAAGAAATGAAAAAGGTAATCTTCATGCTTGCTGCATGTGCGTGTAGTGCCAGTGCCTATGCCCAGCAGTATGTAATCAGTGGAACAAAAAGTGAGAAAACCGAGGGTATGAAGCCCGCCATGACCGAGCTCTACTATCCTAAAGTAGAAAGAATCACTCCGGGCGACGCCGCTACGGCATCGGCTCCCTCCGACGCTATTGTACTGTTCGACGGCAAAGACCTCTCGAAGTGGATCAACTCCAATGGGAAGGAAGCCCTTTGGAAAATCAACGGCGACGGTACGATGACCGTAAACAAGGACATGAAAAACGGTGGTGGCAGCATCCAGACCAAAGATTCGTTCCGCGACTACCAGCTTCACATCGAATGGTGTGCTCCAGCCAACATCACCGGCTCAGGACAGGCTCGTGGCAATAGCGGTGTATATATGCAAGGCATGTATGAAATCCAGATTCTCGACAACTACGAAAACGAGACTTATGTGAACGGTCAAGCTGGTTCGCTCTACAAGCAGTCTGCTCCGCTCGTAAACCCCTGCCGCAAACCAGGCGAGTGGAATGTGTATGACATCATCTACAAGGCTCCCACATTCAACGACAACGGCACCTACCGCACATTCCCATTGGTTACGGTCATCTTCAATGGTGTGGTGGTACAAAACAACACACAGCTCATCGGCACCACCGAATACATCGGCTTGCCTACAGTGAAGCCTCACGGCGACGGCCCCATCCTTCTGCAATGTCATGGCGACCCAAGCGAGCCTATCAGCTTCCGCAACATCTGGATCAGGAAATTGTAATTTGTAACAAATCAAAAAAAGAATTGGCACGATTGGAGTGAGTTTTACCTTTGGTGGTTCTGTTGTGAATAGCTTACAAAATCGTATTGAGAATGTATCACAAACAATTCGTGACAATAATCAATAAATTTACGGCGAGTTGTGAATAGCTTACAAAATCGTATTGAGAATGTATCACAAACAATAATTGCGATTATACATGTCCTGCAGCTGCAGTTGTGAATAGCTTACAAAATCGTATTGAGAATGTATCACAAACAATTCACTCGCTCAAATTCAAAAATCGAACGGAGTTGTGAATAGCTTACAAAATCGTATTGAGAATGTATCACAAACAATATAATCAAGAGAATAATTAATTATGGCACTGTTGTGAATAGCTTACAAAATCGTATTGAGAATGTATCACAAACAATACGACAGTTGTGAGAACGAGGTACACGCCGGTTGTGAATAGCTTACAAAATCGTATTGAGAATGTATCACAAACAATTTTTTCTGGCATTTTTAATAGTCGTTGCGAGTTGTGAATAGCTTACAAAATCGTATTGAGAATGTATCACAAACAATCACGACTAACAAGGTCATCAATTACCTTTTGTTGTGAATAGCTTACAAAATCGTATTGAGAATGTATCACAAACAATACACCAGACGAAGAAAGAGGAACATTCATGTTGTGAATAGCTTACAAAATCGTATTGAGAATGTATCACAAACAATTATCCACTGCCATATATTTAGTCAAGTAAAGTTGTGAATAGCTTACAAAATCGTATTGAGAATGTATCACAAACAATGCTATCAATGCAGAACAGGCCGCGGAATTAGTTGTGAATAGCTTACAAAATCGTATTGAGAATGTATCACAAACAATTCAGGTACTATTGTCGAAATAACAAGATAGTTGTGAATAGCTTACAAAATCGTATTGAGAATGTATCACAAACAATTTCAGCAATCGAACGACCGATTACGGTATTGTTGTGAATAGCTTACAAAATCGTATTGAGAATGTATCACAAACAATCTCTGGAGCTGGAGCAAGACAGAGGCAGGCGTTGTGAATAGCTTACAAAATCGTATTGAGAATGTATCACAAACAATTAACTGCGATTATACATGTCCTGCAACTGCAGTTGTGAATAGCTTACAAAATCGTATTGAGAATGTATCACAAACAATTTGTAGAATTGTGGAAATAGTACGTTCCAGGTTGTGAATAGCTTACAAAATCGTATTGAGAATGTATCACAAACAATAGTACCTGCCGTTTGATAACCGCTAAAGGCGTTGTGAATAGCTTACAAAATCGTATTGAGAATGTATCACAAACAATTGGTTCCTGAAAGTGGATATTCGCAGGGTAGTTGTGAATAGCTTACAAAATCGTATTGAGAATGTATCACAAACAATTCGTTCATCGGTTTCTCCGTTTTCGTCTATGTTGTGAATAGCTTACAAAATCGTATTGAGAATGTATCACAAACAATGCTCGCCTTTTTCGACGCTCGATTTAAGGCTGTTGTGAATAGCTTACAAAATCGTATTGAGAATGTATCACAAACAATTGTATTACATGAACCCAAAGGACACCATCGTTGTGAATAGCTTACAAAATCGTATTGAGAATGTATCACAAACAATACAATACGTATAGAGTATTGATTGTTAACTGGATATAAGGATGATTCACAATAAAAAAAATTGTTTGTGAACAAGAGAAATCCCACTCCTTGGAGTGGGATTTCTTGTTTCTAACAAAGAGGACTTAGAAAAGTTCAAGCTGTATTGGCACGTGTTTTTCAATCTTCGCCTTTCTGCCATAGAATATTTCCATGTCGCCAAATTGTTTGTCGGTGATGGTAAGTATGCCGACCTTGCCATATTCGGGAAGCCATTCATGCACTCTCTTTATGTGGACAGCCATGTTTTCGCGGCTGGCGCAATGGCGCAGATAGATGGAAAACTGAAACATGGTGAATCCGTCGCGCATCAGGTTCTTGCGGAATTCCTGATATATTTTGCGGTCTTTCTTTGTTTCGGTAGGCAAGTCGAAGAACACCAGAATCCACATGACACGATACTCGCTATAACGACTGAGGTCGGCTATCATGACATTACAGGATATGAGACCAATCGAGCCTCTCCTTTATAACATTTTGCAAGCGAGGCAGCAGTAATGCCAGCCGCAACCATGAGCGGACTGCGCTTGCCATCCACAACAACATCGAGAGTGGGAATCTGTAGCATCTGTGCCTTCAAGTCCCGCGAGAGGCAGTCGGTGTCGCCCATTTCATGGTGCACCTTGATTACCAGCATATCAACGTATGGGCGATAAGGCTCCATGATGTCGTCGGCAAGACAATAGGCGTTGTAGCGGTTGTGGTGATGTATGCCAAGAGTGGGCAAAAGTCCGCTTGCCACAAGGCTGCGGGCAACGACCGCACGAAGTATGGCATAGCCATAGTTGAGCAGATTGTTTGGCGACACGCCCTCACGGTTGCGAGTGAAATCTGGGACGTCGGGAAACAGGTTTCTCCAATAGTAAGCAGCGGCACGCGCTTCCAGGTTGTCAGGGTCGCCACTACGCACATTGGCGGCCCAGACTTTCATGCAATTGGTTTCCACACTTGGCACATTGGTGCGAAGCACATGCTCCTGATTGAGTATCTTCTGCCTGACGGTTTGCGCCCAGAGTTGCTTGCGCAGAGGCAGCGATGCAGATGTTTGGGAAAGGAACCGCTCATGTTGGAGTGTGTTGCACTCAAGCGGCATGAGCAGTCCGTTGGGCATGCTGTGCTCGTCGCAGGTAACGACAGCCACATTGTTCGCCAACAAAGCCGACATGGCTCCACTGGTGATGGTGATGCGACGGTTGTCGAGAATCACCACACCAATATCCTCGATGGGGGTGGTTCGTTCGTAAGCTTTCTTCTGCTCGGGAGAGAAGTCACCGGAGTTTTGCATTTCGGGAATCTGCACCACCAGTTGTTGCAAACGCATACTCAGGTAGGCAGAGTTTCCGAAATAAAGGGTTTTCTTTATCATGATTGACGCTCGTTATCGTTGACCGAAACAATTTGGCCGATATGGTTGACACGCACCTTTACCAAACCAGACAATCCATCAACGGTACGTATTCTTTTCCATGTTGTATCCTTTAATGTAATGTCATCCACCAACATGGTTTCAAGATGATGCCGGAACCAATAATCTCTTGTCGAGAAGCTCTGCACACGAAACAGATTCGGGCTGATGACGCTGTAGTTGTCGGGATTGAGAAGATCGATTTCGTGTGGGTCGAAGCCTGTTTCTGGATTTGGAAAAACCACATATTCATTCTGTTTGAGCGAGAAGAGAAACCTCCATCCGTCTTCGCTGCGATACCGACGGTCGATGATTGGCAGATTCATGGAAGCGCGTGCCGTAGCTTCGTAGAACGACACGATGTGCTCTTGATATTTCCCATCGGCATCCATAAACACAGCAAGATGATGGTTGTTGCCTGTATTGACAAAATCAACAGGCTGAGTTTTTCCTTCCCCGTCGAGTATTTCGCGACCAAACCGATCTTTCTTGGTGCGAAGCGCTGTAGCATTGGCAATGCCTGTGATGGTGACCCGCCTTATGCTGATGCCAGCTTCCTTGTTAAGCCAAATTGGATTCTCATCGAGGTTGACAAAGGCTTTTTTGGCATCACCGCCAAATTTGTCGAGACGTTGCTGAAGGATGCGGCGAACACCAACGTCGATAACTTTTTCGACCTTCAAGTCTTTGTCGATAGCCTTGCGAATGGGGTATAGTGTGACTTGCTCGGTAAGCTTGACTTTAGGAGGAACCGTTTCGGTGTGGGATTCGTTGAGATAGATAGGATTCTTCTCAAGCGAGTTCTTGCCAGTGAACGCTTTCTTAGGATTGCCTCCAAACTGCTCCAAGCGTTGGGCAAGGGCTTCGCGATAGGCCTTCTTCGACACAAGGGCTATAAGATCGGCTGTCAATGAAGCCCCAACCTTGACTTCGTGGGTGGCATACTGATGTATGCTGCCATAAATGGTTTCATTATGGAGCGAACCACGCGGAGTGAGTTGCACTTTCTTGTTGTAACCACTCTTGCATTTCGTTTTGTTGACATTGCGCGTCACTACCTTTGTCTTTGACTTGACCGACACGATGACCGATTCCAGATGACGCTTTGCCTCAGCACGGAAAGTGTTGATAGGCATAGGAGGAATGAAGCGAAGGTGTCCTCTCTTGTCGCGCTCCAGACAAGTTTTCTCTATGGCATAAATGCTACTCGATTTGTCGCTGCGGGCATTTAGGTTGTTGAGATACTGCACGATGCTTGGTGTGGTGAATGCAATGGTAAGGGCATCCATGGCATGATGACGATGGTCGTTGCGCTTCGTCCAGTCCTTAATGCTCCTGATTTCGCGCCCATCCTTGTCGGTACGGCGCTCCGTCATGCCGAGAGCATCGTACTTGTTCCAATTCAACTCCTGCATTACATCGACAAGCTGCCAGTCCTCGCGTAAGCGTTCGGTGATGGAACCAACGGTAGGTACGACGGTGCGCACCATTTGTTCCAGAATCTCGCGCGACTTGCGTGCGATATACTGCGAGTTGCGGAGGTCGCGCTCGATAAAGCCTTCCGGAATATCGGCTTCCTTCATGAGCAGTTTGTCGTGCTTCGATTTCGTAATCACTCCATCCTTAAGCATCGTATCAATCTTTTTCTTATACTCCTCTGCGCCAGATTCTCCACACTTTGCAACCACATAGTCGTAAGCCGTGGAGTTGCCTTTCTCAATGTTGGCATCGCGTGCTTCAAGGGTCTTGTTCGAAAAGGAATCGTCAAAAAGCCTCGCCTGAGGGATGATGTGCTCGATGTCGAACTCCTTGCTAAACAGTTTCTCCTTTGGTATGAATGTGTTGGTATAGAGCGTGTGGAATCCGTTGGGCTCCAATTCGAGATAAAGACGATACCTGACAATGTCGTTGTGGCTGACGTATGGCAGTCCGAATTCCTTCTTTAGTATCTCTGTGTATTTGTCTGCATTTTCCTTTGCCACATTAATGCTTTTCGAAAGTTGCTCGCGTTCTTGCGCGTTTTTCTTCAGTTCGCGTGCAAGCTCAATACGTATTTCGTCGGGTCTGCCGTATGTTTCCGCTATGGAGTTGACAACATTGACCATTTGATTGATAATCTTCTCCACGACAGGATTACGCAAACTGTTCCGAGGAAGAAGGCTGATATGGTCAACAAGAACCTTGTTGTCCAATTCCTCTTTGGTGAGCGATGCCTTCGAGTGACGATAACCAGCTTCTTCACACGCCATGCTGTACTCCAGCCCTTGCTTCATGAAAGGAAGTATGTTGCGAATGGCCTTCGCGCTAAGACTGCCATAGTCATCGGCGAAAGTGACATTGGCCAATACTTGGGCATACTCCTTGTCCATCCCCGTCAGTTCTGATATTTTCCGCACAAGACTTTCTGTGCCCGACTTGGATTTGTCGCCTTCATAAGAATAGAGCAAATGCCAAAGGCGGTATGCAGGTTGGGTGTAAAAATCCTTGCCTTGGAGGCTCGCATCGAAGGAAAGAAAATCGGTTGCGAAACCCAATGACTTGAAAACATCCGTGACAACAGGGTAAATGTCTGTGGCAAGGGTCTTGTCGTAGTCAAGTTCCTCATGTCCGGTCATGGCCACGATGTTGACACAAGCACGCATGATAGCTGCCATGGATTGGTTTCCTTCAAGCTCTATGTAATTGAGGTCAAAACCTTTCAGCTGCTTGAACAGAAGTCGCAAGGTGTCGGCTTTTGAAAGTTTCTCGTGTAGGGTTAGCTCCTTGAAAAGCAATTCTTTCTCATTCTGCAACAATGGCCGTTTGCCCTCCTCATTTCTCACCACAATATTGTTGAGTATCTGCCAAACCTTGAACTCTTGGAACAGGAAAGATGCCTTCGGACAGACTTTCAGCCCGACAGTCTTTGTCTTCTGCCGTCCTTCTATTTCGTACGATACGGTTCGGTTCTCAAATTCACAAGTGTCGAGCATTGCCTTCTTGCTTTTCAGCGGACGCTGATAGAAGATGACAATGTCGCGTATTTCTTTCTTTAATTCGGGTGTCAGTTCTGGATGGAAAGAAGCCTGGCACTGCCATATTTTCTCAAACTCGTCGAGGTAATCTTGGCGGTAGAAAGGCTTGTTCTTTAGGCTTTTGTTGGGATTTTCTTCTATTTGCTTCATCAGATACTGACCAACGGTAAGTTTGTTGAATAAAAGTTCCTTGCTGCGGTCGCTGATTGCTCCGAGATAACCGCTTGAATTGTTTATGGCTCCATTCAAGTCGGCTATAACGTAGGCGAGTTCACTTTGTGAAAGTTCTTTCTGCAAAGCATCTGCACGCCAACGGTATGATTGGATACGCTTTTCACTTCCTTTGTTCTCTGCGGTGAAAATGCCATATTTGCCATGGAAAATCTTTGATGTGTTGGCTTTCGTCTTACCCGATATTTGCTCACGGAAGTCGTCAGTAAGTATGCCCGCATGGAATCGCTTTTGGAATGTCCAAATACGTTCAAGCTCTGTATTCAAGTCAGAACGGTAAAAGTCAGGAACGCACTTCTTTCCATCACGAAGCAATTGATAAACATATTGGCCTGGAGTGAGATTATTTTCGTAAAGGATCTTGGCTACATCCATGCTGTCGATAATCTGCCCATCCTCAGCAGACATGGCTTTGCGGGAACTTTTGTAGCCACGCTTCTTGTTGATCATTAGAAGAACGCGGGCAAAGTCGTTGAGTTCGATTCTTTCTGTCGCGCACTTCGCCCTCAGTTGATACGTCTGAAAAGTAGTTGAGTTGCCTGATTCACACAAAACGGAATCGTCTGTTATGATGCCATTCTGTTTTAGGCACTGAACGAGTTTTGCACGACGCAATTTGTAACGCTGGAGATTGATTCGCATTCCATGCTTTAGATTTCTGTCGGCATTGGTAGTTATGCTTTTCCCTTTTTCGTAGTTGCCCTGTTCATCAACAGTAAGTGGAACGACCCTTACACCTAATTTAATAATGGAAGAACATTCTTCCTTGTTTTCCGCTTCATTGACCAATGCCCACCCGATACTGGTGGTGCCAAGGTCTAATCCTAAAATTCTTTTCATTTTCTTTCGAATTTATTTTGTTGGTTGAGATTATATTCATACTTTTGCATCACGAATTTGTAGCTATTCACAATAAGGATTATTCCGTTGTGAAAACATTTAGGTCTGCTCCTCGTCCTTTAACGGGGAGTTTTCTTTTTCTATCCTTATCTTCAACAACATCGGCATGTCGGCATGTTCCATGATGGGGAAAGTGCCCCAGCCGACCTCCATAAGGTTGGGACTGATGATGTGCTCGAAAAAATAGTGGTAAAGGGTGTCGGGGATGATGCGCATGTCGTGGAGGCGGTGGACGATAGCGGCTATGCTGATGCCATACATCTCGCGGACACCGACGAGTTCCCTCATGTCCAACTCGAATCGCGACTGACCTATACGGCGTACAACGGCCTGGCTTGGCAACAGCATGGCGTTGGCAAAGAAGTTACAAAGGCGCTCGATGTCGGCATGTTTCAGCGAAACCCTGTAGGGCAACGGAGGTAATGCGCCAACATATTCTTCATGTTCGGCAGCCGACAACGGGCACAGGCGAAACAGCAGATGGGCGAGTTCGTGAAGTGCCGTGAACCGCTTGCGTTCGGTGGTGGTGTGCTTCAGGGTGTTCACCACAATCACGGGCAGCGAGGAATTGATGGTCGTTGCTATGCCGTCAACATTCAAGTCATCTATTTCGAGCTCTATAATGTGGATGCCATGGTTTTGCAACAATTCATACACGGAGAATATCGGCTGTAGGCCTATGCACCATTTGCGGCGAAGCCGGCTTGCTGCCACCTCGACATCGGCGTAGGTACGTAGGGTAGTCCGTGCCATCGGAGCAAAAAACTCGTTGGTGGACGGCACGCACGAGTTGGTGATGGCGTAGTCTATGATGGCCGCCGTCACCTGTGCGCGTATCTCCTCGGACTTGCGCTTCGAGATGCTTTCTGAGAAACGGAAGTCCATTTGGCCGATGTGGATGTCTTGTCGGTAAAAGTAGCCGAGCGGCACTCCGCAGGCTTTGGCCATAGCTTTTAGGACGTTGGGAGATGGGGTGAAGATACCACGCTCTATCTTCGAGATTGCCATCTTACTGACGGCATCCTCCCCCATTCGTCGGCAGAGTTCATCCATAGAGTAGTGGCACAGCCTACGCGCCAGTTTTATTCTTTGTGGGTCTATTTTCCTTTCGGGTGAGCTTAGCCGGGCAAATTCTGGGGATTGACTGTCTGTTTGCATGGTAATATCGATTTATTATGAGTTTACAAATATAATAAAAATGTTTTTACAAGTAAACAAAATAACGCGTTTTCCTATATGTAACCAAAATCTACCCATCAAAAAAAGGGCTGCGACAACATATCGCAGCCCTTTTAAAACAATTAGTTGGTTTGTTGGATTATTCAGCTTTCGGTGCTTCCTCAACGGTTGGAGCAGCAGTAGCTGGAGCAGATGACTTCTTGGAACGACGAGTACGTGGAGCCTTCTTCGCTACAGCCTTCATCATGTTCTCATCGAAATCAACAAGTTCGATAAAGCACATTGGAGCGTTGTCGCCCAAGCGATTGCCTGTCTTAATGATACGAGTGTAACCACCAGGACGGTTCGCTACCTTTGGAGAAATAGTTGAAAACAGTTCAGTAATGGCATGTTTATCCTGCAAGTAACTAAACACAACGCGACGCGAGTTGGTAGAATCTTGCTTGGACTTAGTGATCAAAGGCTCGACATATTTTTTGAGTGCCTTAGCCTTAGCGACGGTCGTAGTGATTCTTTTGTGCATAATCAACGAGGTTGCCATGTTGGACAACATAGCGGCGCGATGAGCTGCAGTACGACCAAGATGATTGAATTTCTTATTATGTCTCATTTCAAATTTACATTATTTGAGTTTATATTTTGATGTATCCATTCCAAACGACAGATTCAGACTCGCGAGCAAACCATCCAGCTCAGTGAGCGATTTCTTACCGAAGTTGCGGAACTTTAGCAAATCGTTGCGCTGCAACTGCACAAGGTCGCCAAGGGTTTCCACATTGGCTGCCTTGAGGCAATTAAGGGCACGAACGGAGAGATTCATGTCGATGAGGCGATTTTTGAGCTGCTGGCGCATTCGCAGTGCTTCCTCATCGAACTCTTCATTGTTCTCAACATCAAGACTTTCGAGCGAGATACGCTCATCAGAAAAGAGCATGAAATGCTGAATAAGCACCTTAGCCGCATCCTTCAAAGCCTCCTTCGGGTGTATGGAACCATCCGTAGTAATTTCAAGCACCAACTTCTCATAATCGGTTTTCTGCTCGACACGATAGTTTTCTACTTGGTACTTGACATTGCGAATCGGAGTATAGATAGAATCAATAGGAATTGTATTAATATCGGTACAAAACTCACGATTCTCATCAGAGAGAACATAGCCTCGACCTTTATTGATACTCAGTTCGATTTTGAGTGTTGCTTTGGAATCTAAATGGCAAATAACTAATTCAGGGTTTAACACTTCAAAGCCAGTCAAATATTTACTTATGTCACCTGCTTTAAATTCTTTAGAATTCTCGACAGAGATTGAAACTCTCTCTGTGTCAAAATCCTCTACTACATGCTTGAACCTGATTTGCTTCAGATTCAGAATAATATTGGTAACATCCTCCAGAACACCAGGAACCGTGCCGAACTCATGCCTTACACCTTCTATCTTGATGGTATTGATGGCATAACCCTCCAAAGAGGACAAAAGTATTCGGCGCAACGCATTACCAATAGTAATGCCAAAACCTGGTTCGAGTGGACGAAATTCGAACTTGCCGAAATTATCGTCGGACTCCAACATTATTACTTTATCAGGTTTTTGAAATGCTAATATCGCCATGAATTTATTTTTTATTTAGAGTACAATTCGACAATCAGTTGTTCCTTGATGTTTTCAGGAATGTCGGCACGTTCCGGCCGATGCAAATACTTGCCTGCCTTTGCGTTTTCATCCCATTCAATCCACGGATACTTACTGTGATTGAAGCCGGCAAGCGCATTCTGGATTACTTCCAACGACTTTGCCTTTTCACGAACACCAACAATCTGACCCGGCTGCACTGCATAGGAAGGAATATTGACAACCTCACCATCAACAACAATGTGCTTGTGGCTTACCAACTGACGCGCTGCATCACGTGTAGGGGCAATACCCAAACGGAAAACGACATTGTCGAGACGCGACTCAAGATTCTGCAACAGCACCTCGCCTGTAATGCCTGTCGAACGGGAAGCCTTGACGAACATGTTACGGAACTGCTTTTCGAGCACACCGTATGTGTATTTTGCCTTCTGCTTCTCAGCCAACATGATGCCGTACTCAGAATTCTTCTTGCGACGATTATTACCATGCTGTCCGGGAGCGTAATTCTTCTTCGACAGCACCTTGTCAGGCCCAAAGATAGGTTCTCCGAACTTACGGGCTATCTTAGATTTTGGTCCAGTATATCTAGCCATATTTTATCGAAAATTAAATTGTTACAGGTTCTATTATACTCTTCTTCTCTTTGGAGGACGACACCCATTGTGTGGAAGCGGAGTAACGTCGATAATCTCAGTTACCTCAATGCCAGCACCGTGAACGGTACGAATTGCAGATTCACGGCCGTTGCCCGGACCCTTAACGTATGCCTTTACCTTTCGCAGACCAAGGTCAAACGCAACCTTTGCACAATCCTGTGCAGCCATCTGAGCTGCATACGGTGTGTTTTTCTTCGAACCACGGAATCCCATCTTACCAGCTGAAGACCAAGAAATGACTTCACCTTCACTATTTGCCAAAGAAACAATGATGTTGTTGAACGATGAATGAACATGAAGCTGTCCATTAGCATCAACCTTCACCACTCTCTTTTTTACTGCGACTGTTTTTTTTGCCATATCAACTATTATTTAGTAGCTTTTTTCTTATTTGCAACTGTTTTCTTCTTTCCCTTGCGTGTACGAGCATTGTTTTTCGTGCTCTGGCCACGTACGGGCAAGCCATTACGATGACGAACTCCACGATAGCAACCAATGTCCATGAGTCGCTTTATGTTCATCTGAATTTCCGTACGAAGATCACCTTCGACCTTGAATTCCGCGCCGATGATTTCACGAACCTTGGCGGCCTGATTGTCAGACCATTCTGAAACCTTCAAACTTTTGTCAACGCCTGCCTTCTCCAGGATTTTCGTTGCACTGCTGCGTCCGATACCAAAAATATAGGTCAACGCTATCTCACCTCTCTTGTTCTGAGGCAAATCTACACCAACTATTCTTATAGCCATATACTAATTATTTTTTTTCGAAACAAATCAACCCTGACGCTGTTTATACTTGGGTTCTTTCTTGTTAATAACATACAATCGGCCATTGCGTCGAACGATTTTACAATCCGGTGTACGTTTCTTTAATGATACTCTTACTTTCATATCTTTGTCCTTTTATTTATATCTAAAAACAATTCTTCCCTTTGACAGATCGTAAGGAGACATTTCGACCCTCACCTTATCACCTGGCAAGATCTTGATGTAATGCATCCGCATCTTACCAGAGATATGAGCGGTTATCTCATGTCCATTGTCCAACTCAACGTGAAACATTGCATTGGACAATGCCTCTACGATTACTCCATCTTGTTCTATTGCAGATTGTTTTGCCATAAACTGATTAGCAGATATTTGTTTTATATTGCGTTTTCTCCTAAAACTTCCTCGATATACCTAAATGATGATAAAATTTCAGCCTCTCCCTTGCCGATGGCCACCGTATGTTCGTAGTGCGCTGCATACTTGCCATCGCGCGTACGAACCGACCAACCATCCGGCTCAAGCAAAATGTGACGGTCGCCCATTGTTATCATCGGCTCGATGGCTATACACATGCCTTTTTTCAGCATGACACCCGTACCGCGTCGTCCGTAATTAGGCACTGCCGGATCCTCATGCATGTTTTTTCCGACTCCATGACCAACAAATTCACGTACTACACCGTAGGATTGCGCCTCACAATGCTGCTCAACCGCATAGCTGATGTCGCCCAGACGATTTCCATGAACCGCTTTTTCAATTCCTAAATACAAAGCTTCTTTCGTTGTACGAAGCAACTGAAGAACCTCTGAGGATACTTCGCCTACACAAAACGTATAAGCCGAATCGCCACAAAAACCATTCATGAATGTACCACAATCAACCGACACAATGTCGCCTTCCTCCAAAGGATTGTCGTTAGGGATGCCATGCACTACCTGACCATTGACCGAAGTGCAAATCGATGCAGGAAATGGTATGCCGCTCGGACCAAGAAAACCCTTAAACGTAGGAACAGCTCCATTATCGCGGATATACTGTTCGGCTATGGTGTCGAGTTGACGAGTAGTAACACCTGGCCTGATGAGCTTCGCTACTTCCGCCAAGGTTTTGCCAACAAGCAAGTTGCTCTGACGCAATAGCTCTATTTCATCATCAGTTTTAAGATATATCATCTTTTCGCTAATCAATAACTGGCACGACCCTTAATTCTACCAGAACTTAGAAGGCCATCATAATGACGCATGATCAAATGGCTTTCAACCTGCTGAAGCGTGTCAAGCACAACTCCCACAAGTATCAGCAATGATGTGCCTCCAAAGAATGCAGCAAAACCCTGCTGAACCCCAAACACACCAGCAAAGGCTGGAAGTACAGCGATAATGGCAAGGAAGAAAGAACCCGGCAAAGTAATACGCGACATGATAGTGTCAATGTATTCTGCTGTATTCTTTCCCGGCTTAATGCCCGGGATGAATCCGTTGTTACGCTTCATGTCTTCAGCCATCTGGGTAGGATTGATGGTTATGGCCGTATAGAAATAGGTAAACAAGATAATCAACAAAGCGAAGACTATGTTGTAGCCGAAACTTGTGTGATCGACCAAAGCACGCACAAGACCTGTCGCACTGGCTGTGTTCGAGAAACCAACCAAAGTGATAGGAATGAACATGATGGCCTGCGCAAAGATGATAGGCATCACGTTAGCCGCATTGACCTTCAAAGGAATGTACTGACGTGCGCCACCAACTGTCTTATTACCCACGACCCGCTTTGCATACTGTACGGGCACCTTACGAACACCCTGAACAAGCAGTATGGCAGCTGCAATGACCAATACGAGGAATACGATTTCCAACAATCCCATGACGATACCACCCGCTCCCGGCGATGTGATACGAGAAATGAACTCCTGAGCCAATGCTTGTGGGAGACGTGCGATAATACCAATCAAGATGATGAATGATATACCATTGCCCACACCCTTATCAGTGATTCTTTCACCCAACCACAGGATAAACATACTGCCAGCAGCCAAAATGATGGTAGAAGTAATGATAAAAAGACTCCAATTGAGAGAAGGATTGATAGCACTGCCAGCCTGATACTTCAAATTCAGCAGATAAGAAGGTGCTTGGAACAGCAAAATCGCGATGGTCAAGTAACGAGTGTACTGATTGATCTTACGACGGCCACTCTCTCCTTCACGCTGCAACTTTTGAAAGTAGGGAACTGCAATGGCCAGCAACTGGATGACAATGGATGCTGAAATGTATGGCATGATTCCCAATGCAAAAATAGAAGCATTTGAGAATGCTCCACCAGAGAACATATCCAACAAGGCCATCAAGCCACCCGATGTCTGACTTGCCAAATTACTCAGTTGCTGAGTATCAATACCAGGAAGAACTACGAACGAGCCAAAACGGTAGATAGCAACAAAGAGTATGGTGATGAGGATTCGTTTTCTCAAATCCTCAATCTTCCATATATTCTTCAGTGTTTCAATAAATTTTCTCATTGAATCAGAGTTTAATTGCCTGACCGCCCAAAGCTACGATAGCAGCCTCTGCACTCTTCGAGAATGCATTGGCCTCGACATCGACCTTTACTGTCAAGCTTCCATTGCCTAAGATTTTCACCAACTGATTCCCAGAGATATAACCAGCCTCTACCAAATCAGCTACCATAACCTTCTCCAGTCCCTTTGCCTCTGTTAAAGCCTGAATTGTAGAAAGGTTGATAGCCTTATATTCAACACGGTTGATGTTCTGGAAACCAAATTTCGGCAAACGGCGCTGAAGTGGCATCTGACCGCCTTCAAAACCGACCTTTTTCTTATAACCTGATCTTGACTTGGCTCCCTTATGACCTCTTGTTGAAGTGCCACCCAAACCGGAACCAGCACCGCGACCAACTCTCTTTCTGGTCTTAACCGAGCCTTCTGCAGGTTTCAAATTACTTAAATCCATATCGTCTTTTCTTTTTTATTAACAACTGAATTACTTAAGAATAATTACAAGGTGTTTTACCTTTTCGACCATGCCCATGATAGAAGGAGAATCCTCATGCTCAACCACACGATTCAATTTACGAAGTCCCAGAGCATCAAGTACCCGCTTTTGATTAGCCGGAGCACCTATTCTACTTTTAATCTGTTTAATCTTAATCTTTGTCATAATATTCTCCTTATCCTCTAAACACTTTTTCAACACTAACACCACGGTTCTGGGCTACAGTATAAGCATCACGCATCTCGCTCAATGCAAGAATTGTAGCCTTGACCAAGTTATGAGGATTGGAAGAACCCTTCGACTTAGCCAAGACATCACAAATACCTACACTTTCAAGCACTGCACGCATAGCACCACCTGCTACCACTCCCGTACCTGTCGATGCAGGCTTGAGAAATACCTCGGCACCACCGAACTTTGCAGACTGCTCATGAGGAACAGTACCCTTGAGAACAGGCACACGCACCAAATTCTTCTTAGCAGACTCTACACCCTTGGCAATTGCTGCGGTTACTTCACCAGCCTTACCAAGACCCCAGCCAATAATTCCGTCACCGTTACCAACTACTACGATTGCTGCGAAAGTAAATGTTCTACCACCCTTGGTCACCTTGGTGACGCGGTTGATAGCAACCAATCTATCCTTCAGTTCAACGTCGCTGGATATTCTTACTTTATTAATTGCCATAATTGATTAAAATTTAAGTCCACCGTTACGAGCAGCATCTGCCAACTCTTTTACTCTCCCATGATACAAGTATCCGTTACGGTCAAACACAACATTGGTGATGCCTGCTTCCTTTGCCTTCTCTGCAATCAAAGCACCCACCTTAGCAGCCTGATCCTTCTTTGGCATGGCTTCCATACCCAATGACGATGCAGCAGCCATAGTCTTACCTGCCAAGTCGTCAATGACCTGAACGTAAATCTGCTTGTTACTTCTAAACACACTCATACGCGGACGTGCAGCAGTACCTGACATCTTGTTACGTACTCTATATTTAATCTTGATTCGTCTTTCGATTTTTGTTGTCATAATGATGCAATTTTAAATATTATTTAGCGCCAGCTGACTTACCAGACTTTCTGCGAATTACTTCACCAACAAACTTAATACCCTTGCCCTTATATGGTTCAGGCTTGCGGAAAGAACGTATTTTGGCACATATCATACCAAGCAACTGCTTGTCGCACGATTCCAAGGTAATCAATGGATTCTGATTACGCTCAGACTTCGTCGTAACCTTTATCTGTTCCGGAAGTAGCATGATAATCGGATGTGTGAAACCCAAAGCAAACTCAATGAGGTTGCCGTTGTTGGAAACACGATAACCCACTCCCACCAACTCAAGTTCCTTCTTGAAACCTTCCGACACACCTACGACCATGCTGTTGACAAGTGCACGATACAAACCGTGATAGGCATGACGCTGTTTGGGGTTATCAATCATTGCTGTTTCGACTTCCTTCAATGTAACACGACCATCGGCGATGGAGACCTCTATAGAGGGATCTACACTCTGGCAAAGTTCACCCTTGGGTCCCTTTACTGTTACAACATTGTCATTCATGGTAACAGTGACTCCTGCCGGAATATTGATGGGTAATTTTCCTATTCTTGACATTGCTTATCCTCCTAAATTAATAAACATAGCAAAGCACCTCACCGCCTATCTTAAGCACTGAAGCCTCTTTGTCTGTCATTACACCTTTGGATGTAGATATTATAGCAATACCTAAACCGTTTATTACTCTCGGCATGTCCTTGTAACCTGTGTACCGACGCAAACCCGGAGAGGAAACGCGAATCAACTTCTTGATCGCATTCACCTTGTTCACTGCGTCGTACTTCAAAGCCACCTTGATAGTACCCTGAGGACCATCCTCAACAAACTTGTAGTTCAAGATGTAACCCTTCTCAAAAAGAATCTTCGTGATTTCCTTTTTCAGATTTGAGGCAGGCACTTCAACTACTCTGTGCTTTGCACTAATAGCATTTCTCAACCTTGTGAGATAATCTGCGATTGGATCTGTCATAAAAATGATTTGTTAAATTAATCAGGACTTCCCTGACAATATTTAATAATAAACTCTATTTACCAGCTTGCTTTTCTTACTCCTGGAATCAAGCCCTTGGATGCCATCTCGCGGAACTGGATACGTGAAATACCAAACTGACGGATGTAACCTTTTGGACGACCTGTGAGTTTGCAACGATTATGCAAACGAATTGGATTGGCATTCTTAGGTATCGCCTGCAATTTCTGAGCTGCCTCAAAAGCCTCTACAGGTTCACCAGTATTGACAATTTTCTTCAGAGCAGCACGTTTTTCAGCATATTTGGCTACCATCTTGGCTCTTTTTACCTCACGAGCCTTCATTGATTCTTTTGCCATAATATATTAGTCTTTTTTTGAGTTCTTAAAAGGTAAGCCAAATTCCTTCAACAAAGCATAACCTTCTTCATCAGTCTTGGCCGATGTAACAAAGGTAATGTTCATACCCAGAATTTTCGTGATGGAATCAATATTGATTTCAGGGAAAATGATTTGCTCCTGAATACCTAATGTATAGTTGCCACGACCATCAAACTTGCTCTCGATTCCCTTGAAGTCACGAATACGAGGCAATGCCACGCGCACAAGACGCTCGAGAAACTCGTACATTCTCTCACGACGGAGAGTCACCATGACACCGATAGGCATTTTCTTACGCAACTTGAAGCTCGCACTATCCTTACGGGAAATAGTAACAACGGCTTTTTGGCCTGTAATTGTTGTCAACTCGTTCTGAGCCACATCAATGATCTTCTTGTCCAATACGGCTGAACCCAAGCCCTGATTGATTACAATTTTCTTGAGCACGGGAATCTGCATGGTAGAAGTATATTGGAACTTCTCCTTCAATGCCGGAGCAATGCGCTCTGCATATTCTTTCTTAAGGTTGGCAGTATTACTCATTACTTAATCTCCTCTCCTGATTTTTTAGCATAACGAACAAAAGTTCTTCCATCTGCACTCTCTCTTCTGCCAATACGGGTAGGCTTGCCTGATTTCGGGTCAAGGACATTCAAATTTGAAATATGAATGGAAGCCTCCTGCTTTACAATACCTCCTTGAGGATTCTTGGCACTTGGCTTGGTGCTCTTTGAAACCATGTTGACACCTTCAACGAAAGCGCGCTGTTTTTCAACATCCACTTTCAGCACACGACCAGTCTTGCCTTTGTCTTCGCCAGCATTCACGTAAACTGTGTCGCCTTTTTTAATATGTAATTTACTCATTATTAATAACGCTTTAATGATTAAAGTACTTCAGGTGCAAGTGAAACGACCTTCATGTTTACAGCGCGCAACTCTCTCGCTACCGGACCGAAAATACGGCTTCCTCTCAACTCACCAGTATTGCTCAACAACACACAGGCATTATCATCAAAACGAATGTAAGAACCATCAGCACGACGGATTTCCTTTTTCGTACGTACAATCAAAGCCTTCGAAACTGCACCTTTTTTAACATCACTTGAAGGGATTACATTTTTCACTGAAACGACAATGATATCCCCCACAGAGGCATAACGACGCTTGGTACCACCCAAGACACGTATGCAAAGAGCTTCCTTTGCACCACTGTTATCACAAACTGTTAATCTGGATTCTGTTTGTATCATAATTACTTAGCTCTTTCAATTATTTCAACCAATCTCCATCTCTTAGTCTTGCTCAGAGGACGAGTTTCCATGATATGAACAGTATCTCCAATATTGCATTCATTATTCTCGTCGTGAACATGGTACTTCTTCGTTTTGCTTACGAACTTACCATAAATAGGGTGTTTTTCCTTAAACTTAGATGCCACAACGATGGTCTTTTCCATCTTGTTGCTGACAACAACACCCGTTCTTTCCTTTCTTAAATTTCTCTCTTCCATGAGGACGATTATTTATTAAGTTCTCTCTGTTTTAATTCTGTCTTCATACGTGCGATAGTCCGACGTAACTTCTTAATCTGTGAAGGATTATCCAATGGAGAGATCGAATGATTCAAAACCATCTGGTTGTAATTGGCAACTTCCGCTTCAATGCGCTCTGCCAACTCATTCTCGGGTATTTCTCTAATTTCTGCAATCTTCATAATCAATTAAGCATTTTGAGTTTGAGCATCGTAATCACGTCTTACAATAAACTTCGTAGTAATAGGTAGTTTCTGTGCAGCCAAGCGCAACGCTTCCTTGGCAACATCAAACGGAACTCCGTCAGCTTCGATGATGATGCGACCAGGCTGAACTGGTGCGACAAAACCTTCCGGATTACCTTTACCCTTACCCATACGTACGTCAGCAGGCTTACGTGTGATTGGTTTATCTGGGAAGATACGAATCCAAATCTGACCCTGACGTTGCATGTAACGTGTAACAGCCACACGCGCGGCCTCAATTTGTTGACCGGTAATCCACTTTCTCTCTAAAGCCTTGATGCCAAATGATCCGAAAGCCAACTGATTGCCTCTTTGGGCATTGCCTTTTTGATGACCATCCTGCTGTCTTCTGAATTTTGTCCTTTTCGGTTGTAACATATTACTTAAAATTCAAATTCGTTAGCGATTGTTTTTCTTTTTTCTAAAGTTACGGCCACCACCATTGTTGTTGCCACGACCGGTTTCCTTTGTCTGAGCAAAGTTGGGTGCCAAGTCGCGCTTACCATAAACCTCACCACGACAAATCCAAACTTTGATACCCAGCAATCCGACCTTGGTCAGTGCTTCTGCATGACAATAATCGATGTCTGCACGAAGGGTATGCAACGGTGTCCTGCCTTCCTTATACATTTCCGAACGAGCCATTTCAGCACCATTCAAGCGACCTGCAATCTGCACCTTGATACCTTCAGCACCCATTCGGATGGTGTTGGCTATGGCCATCTTAATGGCACGACGATAGGCTATCTTACCCTCGACCTGACGAGCGATGTTGTTGGCTACGATAACTGCGTCCAACTCAGGTTTCTTTACCTCAAAAATGTTGATTTGAATATCCTTGTCGGTAATCTTCTTCAACTCTTCCTTCAAGCTGTCAACTTCCTGACCGCCCTTACCAATGATAATGCCTGGACGAGCTGTACAAATCGTAATTGTCACCAATTTCAATGTACGTTCAATGACGATTCTTGAAACACTGGCCTTAGCAAGTCGTGTATTGAGATACTTACGGATTTTGCTGTCCTCCAACAATGTGTCGCCATAATCATTGCCTCCGTACCAATTAGAATCCCATCCTCTAATAATTCCCAAGCGGTTGCTTATCGGATTAACTTTCTGTCCCATCTAATTCTTAATTTTGATTATCATTAGTATTCTTTGCCTCAACGAACAAAGTAACGTGATTAGAACGTTTACGGATTCTGTAACCTCTACCCTGTGGTGCTGGACGCATTCTCTTCAGCGTTGCGCCACCATCAACAAAAATCTTCGACACATACAGCTCGCCTTCGTCAGCCTTACGTTCGTTTTTCTGTTCCCAGTTATTAATAGCAGAGCGCAAAAGTTTTTCTACTTTTGCAGAAGCCTCCTTGGAGGAGAACTTCAAGACACCAAGCGCACGGCTCACTTCCATACCACGAATCATGTCAGCAACAAGACGCATCTTACGTGGAGAAGTAGGTACATTGCGCAACTTGGCAAAATACATGCTCTTCAGGGCCTCTTTTCTATTTTCAGCCGATATTCTTTTTCTTGCTCCCATTATTTGTTACTTTTTATTTTCTAATAATGTCCTGCTTACTTCTTTTTGTTACCAGCATGTCCACGGAACGTACGTGTCGGGGAAAACTCTCCCAACTTGTGTCCTACCATGTTTTCGGTAATATATACAGGAATAAATTTGTTTCCGTTGTGAACTGCAATAGTATGACCTACAAAGTCAGGTGAAATCATCGAAGCTCTGGCCCAAGTCTTTACAACAACCTTCTTGCCACTCTCATTCATCTCAAGCACCTTCTTCTCGAGCTTAACGTTGATGTATGGACCCTTTTTTAATGAACGACTCATAATTTACTCAATTAATCAGTTATTACTTACACCTCTCTATAATATACTTGGACGACTGCTTCTTCGGTGCTCTTGTCTTCAAGCCCTTAGCATACAAGCCAGTACGTGATCTTGGATGACCACCAGACTGACGTCCTTCACCACCACCCATCGGGTGATCATGCGGGTTCATGACAACACCACGGTTGTGTGGACGACGACCCAACCAACGCGAGCGGCCGGCCTTACCCGACTGTTCCAACGCATGGTCAGAGTTACCAACACTACCGACTGTAGCCTTGCACGTTCCAAGTATCTTTCTCAATTCTCCTGAAGGCAGCTTGATGATACAATAATTGCCTTCACGTGCTGTTAACTGAGCGAAATTACCTGCTGATCTTACCAACACAGCACCTTGTCCAGGACGCAATTCAATGTTATGAATCACGGTACCTACTGGAATGTTTTCAAGAGGTATAGCATTACCTATCTCAGGTGCTGCATTTGCCCCTGAAACCAAGGTGCTTCCAACTTGCAATCCATTGGGAGCGATAATATATCTTTTTTCACCATCAGCATAAAACAACAAAGCGATGCGAGCCGAACGGTTCGGATCGTATTCAATTGTCTTTACCACTGCTGGCACACCATCCTTGTCCCTTTTGAAATCAATGAGACGGTATTTGCGCTTGTGGCCGCCACCAATATAGCGTGTGGTCAAACGTCCCACATTGTTGCGACCGCCACTCGAACGCTTGCCATATACAAGGGATTTTTCTGGTACTGACGCAGTAATCTCCTCAAAAGTACCAATAATCTTATGTCTCTGCCCCGGTGTTGTGGGCTTAAATTTACGTACTGCCATCTTTATTAAATGTTGCTATAAAAATCAATAGTATCACCTTCCTTGAGGGTTACAATAGCTTTCTTGTAAGCATTGGTGCGGCCACAAATAAGGCCCGACTTTGTGTAACGACTCTTGTTCTTTCCAGCATAACGCATCGTGTTTACATCAACCACTGTCACGTTATACAAGTTTTCAACTTCCTTCTTAATTTCCAGTTTGTTGGCCTCAGGACGCACAATGAAGCCAAAACGATTCAGCTTCTCTGTAATTGCGGTCATTTTCTCTGTCACCAACGGCTTAACAATATATCCCATATTTCAATTCCTTTCTATTAAGATAAAGTTTCATCAATAGCTTTCAACGAATTCTCTGTAACCACAAGCACACCAGCATTCAATACCGAATATGTATTCAACGCAGATGCTATAGCCATGTTAACTCGCTGTAAATTACGAGCTGACAAATATACGTTTTTATTTGCTTCCGGCAAAACAAAAAGCAACTTTTTATCAGAAAGTTTAAGATTATTTATAATTGCGACAAACTCCTTTGTCTTTGGAGCCTCCATCGCGAAATCTTCAACAATGACGATGCTGTTCTCCTGAGCCTTGTAAGAGAGAGCCGACTTACGGGCAAGCTGTTTCACCTTCTTATTGACCTTGAACCAGTAATCGCGTGGTCTTGGACCAAACACACGACCTCCGCCCACCAAAACAGGAGAGTTGATGTCACCACGACGTGCGCCACCGCCACCTTTCTGACGGCCTAACTTGCGAGTAGAACCACTAACCTCACTTCTTTCCTTTGCCTTATGTGTACCCTGTCGCTGGTTGGCGAGGAACTGCTTCACGTCTAAGTAAATGGCATGGTCATTAGGTTCAATTCCGAAGATAGATTCGTTTAACGTAACCTTTCTCCCAGTGTCTTCACCTTTAATATTTAATACGTTAACTTCCATTATTTCTCAATTAAAACGATTGAACCTTTGCAACCCGGAACCGAACCCTTTATCAAAAGCAGATTGTGTTCTGGAATCACCTTTAACACTTGCAGATTCTGCGCAGTCACCCGATCGCCACCAAGACGACCTGCCATACGCATTCCCTTAAACACCTTTGCAGGATAAGAACAAGCACCGATAGAACCCGGCTTGCGAGCGCGATTGTGCTGTCCGTGGGTAGTTTCACCAACACCATTGAAATGATGACGCTTTACAACACCTTGGAAGCCTTTTCCCTTAGATGTACCAACAACGTCAACAAACGTTGAGTCGTTAAACAATTCGACGGTTATCACATCGCCCAAATTGTACTCTGTCTCAAAATCCTTGAACTCGGCCAAGTGGCGCTTCGGTGTTACTCCCGCCTTTTCAAAATGTCCCATCATTGGTTTTGGAGTGTTCTTTTCCTTTGCCTCCTGAAAACCCAACTGGACGGCCTTATAACCGTCTTTCTCGACACTTTTAATCTGAGTAACCACACAAGGACCAACTTCGATAACAGTGCATGGCACGTTCTTGCCATCAGCACTGAAAACGGATGTCATTCCGATTTTTTTTCCTAATAATCCTGGCATTTCAGTTAAATTTTTTAATACATCAAACCTTAATTTCTACTTCTACACCACTCGGAAGCTCCAGCTTCATCAGTGCGTCAACGGTCTTTGCCGTAGAGCTGTAAATGTCTATCAACCTCTTGTAGGAAGAGAGTTCGAACTGTTCGCGCGACTTCTTGTTGACGAATGTCGAACGGTTCACGGTAAAGATGCGTTTGTGAGTTGGCAATGGTATCGGGCCACTGACAATGGCACCTGTCACCTTTACAGTCTTTACAATCTTCTCAGCCGACTTGTCCACCAAGTTGTGATCGTAAGATTTCAGTTTGATTCTGATTTTCTGACTCATTGTTAAATTTATCATTAAAAGTTAATACTATGTCAGGTGGGGGACAAATTAAGAGTCATTCGCTAATTTGTTGCCCCCATCTTTTCTTGTTTATACTAAATCGACACGTCCCTTGACTTCTTCAAGCACCGACTTCGCAATAGAAGAGGACACCTGGGAATGATGGTCGTAACTCATGGAAGAAGTCGCACGACCGGATGTGATTGTACGCAGAGCCGTAACGTAGCCGAACATCTCGGCCAACGGCACCATGGCCTTTACGATACGAGCGCCCGAGCGACTCGACTCCATTCCTTCTACCTGACCACGACGCTTGTTCAAATCACCAATGACATCGCCCATGTTTTCCTCCGGGGTGACAACCTCCAATTTCATCATAGGCTCCATCAACACAGGAGCAGCCTTGGTACAAGCATTCTTATAAGCCTGAATTGCACAAATCTCGAACGAGAGTTGGTCGGAATCAACAGGATGGAACGAACCATCCTTCAAGACAACCTTCAGCGAATCCATAGGATAACCTGCCAGAATTCCGTTCTTCATGGCTGTCTGGAAACCTTTCTGTACAGAAGGGATAAATTCCTTAGGAATATTGCCACCCTTTACCTCATCGACAAACTGCAAGCCACCTTCCTTGTAATCCTCATCTACCGGACCTACGGACACGATGATGTCTGCGAACTTACCGCGACCACCCGACTGTTTCTTATATACTTCACGCAATTCCACGGTCTTGGTAATCGCCTCCTTATAGTTCACCTGAGGTTTACCCTGATTACATTCGACCTTGAACTCGCGCTTCAGACGGTCGATGATAATGTCAAGATGAAGCTCACCCATGCCAGAGATAATGGTCTGTCCAGACTGTTCGTCCGCGTGTACAGTAAATGTCGGATCCTCCTCAGCCAACTTAGCCAAGCCGTTCGAAAGCTTGTCCAAGTCTTTTTGGGTCTTGGGCTCAACTGCAATACCGATTACTGGGTCGGGGAACTCCATCGACTCCAACACGATGGGTGCTTCTTCATCACACAGCGTATCACCTGTATGGATATCTTTGAAACCAACACCAGCACCAATATCGCCGGCACAGATCACATCTACAGGATTCTGTTTGTTCGAATGCATCTGGAACAAACGAGACACCCGCTCTTTCTTGCCCGAACGCGTGTTGTAAATGTATGAGCCGGATTCAACCTTTCCCGAATAGACGCGGAAGAAAGTAAGACGACCGACATAAGGGTCTGTGGCGATTTTGAAAGCTAAAGCCGAAGTATGTTCGCCCTCGTCGGGACATCGGTCTTCCTCAGCGCCTGTTTGTGGATTTGTACCCACGATGTTGGGAGTATCCAACGGAGAAGGGAGGAAAGCACAGACATAGTCGAGCAAAGTCTGCACGCCCTTGTTCTTGAAGGAAGAGCCACACAGCATCGGAACCAAATCCATCGACAATGTACCCTTACGAACAGCTGCAATGATTTCGCCCTCAGTAATGGTCGAAGGATCCTCAAAGAACTTCTCCATCAAGGCATCGTCGAAATCGGCAGCCTTCTCAAGAAGTTGTCCTCTCCACTCCTCTGCTTCGGCAAGCAGGTCGGCAGGAATCTCCTCCACATCATAATTGGCTCCCATCGTTTCGTCTTTCCACACGATAGCTTTCATCCTTATCAGGTCAACCACACCCTTGAAGTGCTCTTCGGCACCGATAGGAATTACGACCGGGCAAGGATTTGCGCCAAGCACGTCCTTCATCTGGCGAACCACGCTGAAAAAATCCGCGCCCGAACGATCCATCTTGTTCACGTAACCTATACGGGGAACATTATATTTGTCGGCCTGACGCCAAACTGTCTCCGACTGGGGTTCCACGCCACCGACGGCACAATAAGCAGCCACGGCACCATCGAGCACACGCAGCGAGCGCTCCACCTCAGCAGTGAAATCCACGTGTCCCGGAGTGTCAATCAGATTGATTTTATAAAGTTGATCAGCATACTTCCAGTGTGTTGTAGTTGCAGCTGAAGTGATAGTGATGCCACGCTCCTGTTCTTGCTCCATCCAATCCATTGTAGCTGCACCGTCGTGAACCTCACCAATCTTGTGGGTCAATCCGGTGTAGAACAATATACGCTCGGACGTCGTAGTCTTTCCAGCATCAATGTGAGCCATAATGCCGATGTTGCGTGTCAAATGTAAATCTTGTTTAGCCATTTTCTATATGCCTGATTTTTAGAATCTGAAGTGAGCGAATGCACGGTTGGCCTCAGCCATACGGTGCATGTCCTCCTTGCGCTTGAATGCACCACCCTGCTGGTTGTATGCATCCATTATTTCTGCAGCCAACTTGTCAGCCATGGTCTTTCCGCCACGTTTGCGGGCATAGGATATCAGGTTCTTCATAGAGATTGACTCCTTGCGTTCCGGGCGGATTTCAGTAGGCACCTGGAATGTGGCGCCACCGATTCTACGCGATTTCACTTCGATCTGAGGAGTCACATTGTCCAATGCAGCTTTCCAGATTTCAAGAGCAGACTTCTCTTCGTTTGGGAGTTTGGATTTTACAATGTCCAACGAGGCATAGAAGATTTCATACGAAGTATTCTTCTTGCCATCATACATCAGGTGGTTGACAAATTTCGACACCTTCTGATCGCCGAATACGGGATCCGGCAGGATCACACGTTTTTTTGGTTTTGCTTTTCTCATTTTTTCTCAAAAATTGCGTTTTTTGTTTGGGGTTGCATCTTGTTTACTTCAACACTTCCTCCGAAGTATTTACTCAACCTTACCGCGTATTCCAACAAACCAAAAACTTGTATTTAACTTATAATATCCTTAGGCTGTGATTATTTCTTTCCTGCCTTCGGACGCTTTGCGCCATATTTCGAGCGGCGTTGAGTACGTCCTGCGACACCTGCCGTATCCAATGTGCCACGAACGATATGATAACGAACACCTGGAAGATCCTTTACACGACCACCACGTACAAGAACAATCGAGTGTTCTTGCAAATTGTGACCTTCACCTGGGATGTAAGAGTTTACTTCCTTTGAGTTTGTAAGGCGCACACGAGCCACCTTACGCATTGCTGAATTAGGTTTTTTGGGAGTTGTAGTGTAAACGCGGACACACACTCCACGTCTCTGTGGGCATGAATCGAGTGCCGGAGATTTACTTTTGTCTTCCAAAACCTGTCTTCCTTTTCTAACTAACTGTTGAATGGTAGGCATTTTGTTTGTTTTTAAGTTTATATATTTGTTAATAATAATCACATAAAATCATGTTTAATCCCATAAACACGCTTTTGGGTTGCAAAAGTACTAAATAATAATGAACAGGCAAAGATGCCTTATACAAAACATGTTCGGAAACGTATTTATTTTACATTTCCGAACTTTTTAGCGTTTTTTAAGTGAGGAGGTTTTATGCCTTTCCCTTGAATCCTCCCATTGGAGGCATGTAGGTGTTGCCGTTTGAGTCCTCCCCCGAGCCCACCATATCGCGAAGGATTATTGGGCCGTAAGTATTCTCGTACTTGGCTATGTTCTCTTTCAATGCGAGCAACAAACGTTTTGCATGTTCTGGAGGCATCACGACACGCGAACGCACCTTGGCATTCTTCAGGGCTGGAAGAACCGTGGCAAAATCGAGCACGAATTCAGTCGATGAATGTACAATTATAGCCAAATTTGAAAACACGCCCAGACCTACTTCATCTGAAATGTCCAGCGAGAAATGATCACCGTTCAAATTATCCATAGTTTCTATTTTTTTTTTTACATTATTGACAAGCCACATCACACATTATTAACATACGCCCCCTCATCTTCTTCTTCAATCCATCGGTTCCGTCATTCGGAAATGTTTGTTGAGAAACGCGATGATAGGCTCCATCATGTTTGTCCCCACATGTCTATATTGGGCATGGCCCAGGCCTTTCATGATGTACATTTCGTGGTCTATTCCCGCCTCCTCGGCAAAACGATCCAACATGTAGGCATGTTTCACGGATACGGTTGTGTCGGCATCACCGTGGACAATCAGTAAGGCAGGACTGCCAGCCTTAATGTCGGACGGATAATTGAGCGATCCCCACAGATCGATCACTGCCCTTACGGCTACACTGGAGCGACGCATGTGATATACCGTGTGAAGCGCGGTCATTGCGCCAGCCGATCCCCCCAGCAGAGCCACCTTTCGCGGATTCAGTCCATAGTGTCTGGCGTTTTTCTTCAGCCATTTCAAAGCCAACGACGCATCGGTGGAAGCTTCAGCAACAGCCTGTTCCACCAACGAGCTGTATGTGCCGCCTTCTGGAGTTATCTCGCGTTGGCCATGTTGATTGGAGGAGTTGTCACGTTGCACATACTTGAACGTAAGATAGTAGTTGATGGACACAATGGCAAATCCCTGTTCAAGTAGTTTTCGCACCACCGGGTTGCGTTCCTCCTTGCTACGTTCGCGAAATCCACCACCGTGAATAAACACGACCACAGGAAATCCGTCGAGAGGTTTTTCAATACTGGGCAGAAGAACATCGAGCAATCTGTCGCTACATTTTTCGTTTTCAACAAGGTTCTTACGTTGCTTGGCATAACGAATGTCTGTATGAGTGGTAAAATTTGTTGGTCCTTGAGCCCTTACAAAAGTACAGGCAAGTAATCCAATCAAAAGCAAAATGGATTTTCCGAGCAATGTTTTCATGTTTTTGGGGTCAATTATAGTTGGTTTGAATTGTCGTTCGTAAAATGTCAAGGGCAAATATATAATAAGATTTCGAGAAAGTCATGATTTTCCACATTTATTTTGGCTCTGTAGCAAGTGGAGAAATCAGGCTAACTGCATTCGTTCTTTTTTCGTAACGATAAGGACACAATCTGGATACGATTGGTTCAGACTGACGGGTTCCAATCTGCCTCATTTGGAAATCACAAAGCGGTAAGTGCCCTCGGTGGGTTGTTGTCTGGCGGTGAGCACGACGCGATAGAGCATCGGTCCCCAAGTGTGTGCCAGAATCTTGTCATTGAGGGGTATCTCCTCTACGGCCACCGAGAACTGTTGTGCATCGTAGGAGAGAAGGGCCGTGAGTTTCTCCGTGCGAATGGCGACAATCCCCCCATGCTGTACCGATGGCCTGCCCCAGGTGAGGAAGTTGACGGTGTTGGGCATCTTGGCCTCGGCGAGGGAGAACTTGTCGGTGATGACCAACCCGGACTTGCTTAGTCGGTAGGAGCGTACCCACGAATCGACCTTGGCCTCGGTGGGATATGCTGCGGCAATGTCGGCCGAGAAGGAAAGTCGGCGTGTGTCGGCCTTCACATCGGTGGCATGGAACGCACTGCCTTCGTGCTGCATCACTCCATTGATGATGGGCAGGTTGTGATATTGGCTTTGCATGTTCCAGATGGTGTAACGCTCCTTTCCAAATGTCTGGCGGGTATAGACCCCCACGCCGGCATCGGCCAGGATGGGTGTCTCATCGATAAAGAACACTCCCGACCCCACGTCGTTGTGGTTGTGGCTCTCGCCGTTGTGGCCGCCCTTGGCGGCAAGGAAAAAGCCATGCCGATTGTCGAGATAGCAGAACTGCGCCTCAGGATACCACACGCACGACGGACGATCGATGGGCTCGTCGTAGCGCTGCATTTCGTCAGCATACCACAGGTTCTCGAACTCGTGGTAGAGCGAATAGAAGCAGGGCGACATGTCGCTTTCGAAATCCACCTTGCCTTGCAGGCGCACACCCCGTGCAGCGAAGGCCTTGAGCAGCGGGCTCCGCACCTCGGCACCGAAGCGATAGAGAAGCGGATAGGTGGTGTTGGCATTGCGGGCATGGGCATCGGCAAAGCTCACCAACCACTCGTCGCCCACACACGAGTGGACGTAGAACTCCGCCATGCGCCGCACAAAGGGGTCGCACAACAAATCCACCTTGCCTGCCGTGATGCGCCGCAAGGCACTGAGGTAGTTGATGATCATGCCAGCGTTGCCCTTCCAGTAGCTGGGACCCTCGTCGCAGGCACCGTCGGCCGGTGCATAGTTGAGGAGCTGATCGACGCAACGCATCGACTTCCACACCCCCTCGGTGAGCTTGTCGGCATCGTCCTCGAGCAGCATGAAGCACATCATGGCATTGAAAGAGCAGCAGGCGGTCCAGTTGTTGAGCACCTGCCGCTTGTCCCCCAGCCCCATCCACCAAAAGTCGTCGCGGGCCATGAAGGGGTCGAGCATACGCACCTGCAACTCATGGCGCAGACGGCGGGCAATGACGGGACTCGTCTTGTCGAACTCATCGTGGAAGTAGTACCACACCCAAGCCAGCATCTCGGCCACCTTCGACTGGCGGAGCGCCACCACAGGCTCGTCGATGTCGGGGATGGAACGGCCGCTCGACTGGTGGGACACCAGATGGGCGGAGAGAGCCCACGAGGTCATTTCGCAGAAGCAGACAACCCCGTCGATGAGGTCGGGAATGAAACGACCCTTGCCCTCTGCCAACTCGGCCCGGAGCAGGAATCCCACGGCATCGATGTTGGCCTCGTAAGGATTCTGCATGACCATGCGGTCGCCAGTGGTCTCGTAGGCCAGGTAGTAGCTGGTCTTGACATACTGCCAACCATAGCCAAGGTACTTCTCGCCTTTCCGGATGTACAAGTCCTTCTGATTGCCGAGAAACTTGTCCCATCCGGCGCGGTCGGCGTAGGCAGGATAAGGCATCCACTGCCGGTGCTGCACCACCACGTCGCGAAGCTGCTCCTTGGTGATGCTGCCCAACAGCATGTTGCGTTCCTCGTAGGCGTTGGCGGAAAGGCCAATGCCCACGAGGAAAAGAAGAGAGATTAGAAATCGTTTCATGTGAGTCGGGAAATCTAAAAATCTAAAAAGCACAGAGGTGCTGGAAAATCCAGGCGATTACTTGATGGAGAAGGTGTAGGTGCCGCTGGTGGTGAGCTTCTTAGCCGTCAGCGCGATGCGATAGACCGCATTGCCCCACGAGTTTGCCAGCTTGGGGTCGTTGATTCCCACTTTCTCCACCTTGCAGTCGAATGCGTTCTTGTCGTACATGAGCGACATGGTCTGCCCGTTCACCTCGGCCACCACTACGCCGGGAGCGGCAGCTTCCACCTTTCCCCAGGAGAGGAAGTCGATTTGGTTGGCAGCCTTGGCACTACCGAGCGAGAACTTGTCGGTGATGCGCAACACACCCTTGCCCAGGTTGTAGGAGCGCACCCACGACTTCACGTCGGCCTCGGCGGGATAAGCGCCGGCTATATCGACGGAGAAGGTCTTGGCACCCTTCATCTGTGCGTTGGCGGCGCGGAACTCACGGCCGGCCTTCTGCGACACGCCGTTGATGAGCGGGATGTTGTGATAGTCGGTCTGCATGGTCCAGATGGTGTAACGCTCCGGCCCGAAGGTCTGACGGGTGTAAGTGCCCACACCGGCATCGATGAACACTGGTTCGGAATGCTTGTAGAGGATGAACGTGCCCACGTCGTTGTGGTTGTGGCTCTCGGCATTGTGTCCGCCCTTGGCAGCCAGCATAAGGTCGTTGGCCTTGTCGCGGATGTAGCAGAACTGCGTCTGTGGGTACCAGCTGTAAGGAGCTGTGGTACGCTCGACGGTGTACTGGGCGAATTCGCTGCGGACGGAGAGTGCCTCAAGGTTGCGGGTGATGTCGTTGCCGGCAGCCCGAGGCTCGCCCTTGGTCTGCTTGAGGTAGTTGGCATGGCTCATCATGATGGGGCTGTTGACGGCCTTGCCGTAGCGGAAGATGTGCGAAGGATCGCCACCGCCACGGGCAGGAGCATCGGCGAAGTTGACCACCCAGCCATTGCCTGCATACGAATGAGCGATGTACTCGCCCATGTTCTTCACCTGCACGTCGTCATAGACATTGAGCTTGCCGCCGGTGAGCTTGTAGAGCAGCTCGATGTAGTCGTACATCTTGCCGCCGGCCGCATTCCAATAGCTCGGTCCCTCCTCGCAAGCGCCATCGACATTGCTGTAGTTGATGAACTTGTCGATGGACACCATCGACTTATAGACCTCCTTGGCCAGCGCGTCGCGGTCGTTCTCGAGCAGGGCGAAGCAAGCCAGCGCATTGAAGTTGCACCAGGGGTTCCAGTTGTTGATGGTGGTCTTGCCCTCTACATAGTTCTCGGCCATCCAGCCAAAGCCACCCTTCATGAAGGCATCGATGATGCGATGCTGCAGTTCGTAGCGCAGGCGACGCGAGATTTCGGGATCGACCTTGTCGAACGAGTCGTGCAGGTAGTAGTAAGTCCAGGACAGGAGCGAGCCCATGTCGCCGGCGAAGAGGTCGAACACGTCGTCGCCCAAGGCAGGCAACGAACGGCGCGACTTCTGGGCACTGGTGTGGGCTGAGAGCGACCAAGTGGTCATTTCGCAATAGTAGAACACACCATTGATGATCTGGTCGATGAAGCGACCCTTACCCTCGGCCAACTCGGCCATGAGCAAAGCCGAGAAAGCCGAACGGTTCTCGAAATAAGGATTCTCCATGATGATACGGTTGCCCGTGCGTTCGAACTCCAGGTAGTCGGTAGCCTTGATGGTAATCCACGCGAAGTCGAGATACTTTTCGCCAGCCTCCACATAACGGGCCTTCCAGTCGCCGGTGAGCTTGTCCCATCCGGCACGGTCGGCGTAGGCAGGATAAGACACCCACTTCTGGTTGGTAATCAACATATCCTTCAGCTGGGCCTCGGTGGCCTTGGCCTGAAGAATGTTACGCTCGGTGTAGGCACTGCCTTGCAGTGCCATGCCCAACAAAAGGGCAAAAAGAAACAGTTTTTTCATTGTAGGTTGTTGTTAGTAGGTGTTATAGGTGATTATTTGGCACCATCGATTTGCGATTGCTTGCTTGCCTTGTCGTTGATGGGCTGGTAGTCCACATGCTCTATTTTCAGCACCACCGGGTTGTCCCAGAGGTTGTTGGTGTAGAAACGCTGTCCATTGACGGCACTGACGACCAGTCCCAGTGGCGAGGCATCCCAACGCAGCGTGGCATCGTAGTCCTGCCGGTATTCCACCAGGCGGCTGTCGTAGCCCAGCACCGACACCTTGGTGCCGGCATTGCCACGAAGCGTGCGCAACACCAGTTCCTTGCGCTCGCCATACTTCCACGCGGTGCGGGTGACGAAGGCATAGACGGCCGTGCCGTCCTTGGAGCGGGTGAACCACACGTCGCCCTCGCGGACGATGTGCCACGGACGGATGTCGTGGATGGCCTCGGTGTTGGCAAAGTTCCACAAGGCCACTTCGCGAAGCCGCGCCTCCTGCTCAATCTGCAGCTCGCCATCGGGTTTCGGCCCCACGTTGAGCAGGAAGTTGCCCCCCTTGGCGCGCATCTCGATAAGCATGTTGATGATGTCCTTGCCCGACTTGTGCGGGTCGTTGGTGGGCTTGTACTGCCAGTCGGTGCCCATGGTGTAGCAAGCCTCCCACGGTCCGGGCATGGGAACACCCGGGGTGGTTTGCTCGGGGGTGGAAATCTGTCCGCGCGTGACCATCAGGTCGGGCTGCAACGACCACGCATACTCCTTGAGCTCCTCGGCCGGTCCGTCGAAGAAAAGCACATCGACTTGTCCGTAGTTGGTGAGCAGTTCCTTCAGTTGCCGCTTGTCGTGCTCCATCAACGCAGGGTTGCTGACCGGATAGTGCTGCTCGTGCTGCAAGCGACCGATGGGCACACCCTGCCGATGGAAGAACCAGAAATCCTCGGGCGAGAAGTAGAAGCCGATGGCTATGCCTTGTCGGCGGAAAGCATCGACCAGTTCGCGCGTGATGTCGCGATGGAACGGAGTGTTCATGATGTTGAACGGCGTGGTTTGCGTGTCGAACATGCAGAAGCCCGAATGATGCTTGGTGGTGAACACCACGTACCTCATGCCCGCCAGCCGGGCCAACACCGCCCATGCATCGGGGTCGAACTTCTTGGGATTGAACGTCAAGGGCAGCTCCGTGAAGAAGCGTTGGCAATAGTCCTCGGACGCACCCGAAAGCGAATGGCTGATGACAGCCCCCAACTGCGAATCGACGCTCCAATGGATGAACATGCCGAACCCCATGTCCATGAAACGCTCCACGACGGCAGGCTTGTTGTCGGTTTGCCGGGCAAACGCTGCCATACAGAGGCTGCAGGACAGGAACAGGCCGCACAAGACTTTCCTCATGACCATCTCAGAGTTTGGTTACGGTGTAAGTGTAGCTGCCGTTTGTCGCCGCCTTGCGGGCCTTCAGCGTGATGCGATAGATTTCGGGACCCCACACCCTCGACAGGCGGGTGTCGGGAAGAGGTATGGTTTCGACATGAGCCTCGAACACGCCGGCATCGTACTTCAGCTGGACCTTCTGCCCCTGCACGTCGAGCGACACGACACCAGCCTTGGCCACATCGACCTTGCCCCAGGTCATGAAATTGATTTCGGCAGGAGCCACCGCCTCGGACAGCTTGAACGTGTCGGTGATTTTGAGCGACGACGCGCCCAGCTTGTAGGCACGCACCCACTTCTCGACCTTGGCCTCCGGCTTGTAGGCGCCAGCTATATCGACCGAGAAGGAGCCCGGCACCGCCTTGGCATCGCGGGCACGGAAGCCATGACCGTCCGACTGTGCCACACCATTGATGACGGGCAGGTTGTGGTAACGGCTCTGCATGGTCCAGATGTCGTAGCGTTCGCTGCTGAAGGTCTGGCGGGTGTAGGTGCCCACGCCGGCATCGATGAACACAGGCAGTTTGTCGATGTAGAGATTGAACGAACCCACATCGTTGTGGTTGTGGCTCTCGCCGTTGTAGCCACCCTTGGAAGCCACGAACCAGTCGTTTTTGTTGGTGAGATAGCAGAACTGCGTCTCGGGGTACCAGGTGTAGGCCGGTGCCTTGTAGGAGAGCTGCTGCGACAACATCTGCGGAGCGAAGCGGAGGCGTTCCAAAGAGCGCGACACGTCGGTGCCGAAAGTCATGGGCATGGGCTTGCCTTGGTTCAGATCGACGGCATAGCTCTGCATCAGGTCGCTGCCCACCGCCACCCCGTAGCGGTAGATCAGGTCGAGCGCGTCGCGCCCCCCCTTGGCGGAAGCATCGGCAAAGTTGACCACCCAGCCATCGCCTACATACGAGCGGACAATGTACTCGCCCATCCACTTCACCAAGGGTTCGTTGAAGATATTGATTTTGCCATCGGTAATCATGTATAAGGCGTGGAGATAGTCGTAGAGCTTGCCTGGCGCATGCCACCAATAGGAGGGTCCCTCCTCAATGCCGCCGTCGCCCTGTACGTAGTTCAGGTACTGATCGACACTGACCATCGACTTCCAGACCCCTTCGGCCAGCTTGTCGGGGTCGTTCTCGAGCAGCATGAACGAAAGGATGGCGTTGTTGTTGCACCACGGATTCCAGTTGTTGAGCTGGGTGCCCTTGTATTCGCCCAAGCCCATCCACCAAAGGTCTTCACGATCCATGTAGGCATCCAGCTCACGGTATTGCAACTCGCTGCGCAAGCGTTTGGTAATCTCGGGCTGCACCTTGTCGATTTCGGCATGTAGGAAATAATAAATCCAGGAGAACAGCTGCGACACCTCGCCTTGGGTAAGCTCCAACGTGTTGTCGCCCTTCTCGCCCAACGAACGGTGCGAGGGAGAGAGCGAGGCCAGATGGGCCGAAAGCGACCAAGAGGTCATCTCGCAAGTGTGGAACACGCCATTGGCAATCTGCTCCACAAAACGCCCCATCCCTTCGGCCAGCTCTGCCATCAGCAAGGCAGCAATGGCGGCGTTGTTGGAGCCGTAGGGGCCTTCCATGATGGTGCGGTTGCCAGAACGCTCGTACTCCACATAGTCGGTAGCCTTGACAACCTTCCACTCATAGTCCAGGTAGCGTTCGCCATTTCGGATGTATTCGTCTTTCAGACCGCCCAGGAGCTTGTCCCACCCTGCACGGTCGGCGTAGGCAGGATAAGGCACCCACTTCTGGTCCATCACCAGCAACGATTTCAACTGATTCACGTCGGCACACTGCTTCTGCAACAAGTTGCGCTGCTCGACGGCCTGCAACTGCAAGGCTGTGACGATGAGAATATACAAACACAAGAATAATCTTTTCATGATAAAGAATTTAACGATTAATTTGGTGCGAATATAATGATTTGGACGAACAGGAGCAAAAAAAACAATGCTTTTTTTTACTCGAATTATTCATAAAGAAAACAAAGGAATCCTCTGGATTGTTTGGTAATCAGATGATTGAATGCTATTTTTGTGATACCACAACAAAAACATTTTCCTTTAGAAGCTGTTTTGAAATAGCAACCGACGCCAAACCGAGCGACATCAAACTTGTTTGAACAATCGTGCAATCGAGAGCAGAGGCCAAGCGGATGGTGAGCTGGTCGAACCATGCTTGGACTATGCCGAGAGCAGCCGATTGAAAAGGGTACTTAATGTCCGAGGTGCGAAGGAGGAAGATGAAATCAATGGGGCTCCATTGTGACTGAAAAGAAACGAACTTTTCAGCTGGAAAGATTTCATAAAAGATTAATTGGAACATTTCAAAACAGCTTTTTAGTAATGGTTAAAAAATAACTTGGTACGATATGTTCCTAACAAGCCCATTTGACAACGTAGTTCCATTTGGGCAAAACAGCATCATAGACGATATGTTTTCTGCACTCGTCTTCATAATTGCTAACGCGTTCTTTGTTTGTCTCATATACATTACGGTTAATAGAGTTGAAAACTGCAAGTCCAGTCTTTGTCCTGCATCCTGCAGCAAGGTCTCTTGCCAGTTCTACGGAATTGAGGATTTCGCCTTTCCAGACTCTGGTAATCTGCGAGAAAATCATGTGTTCTATGGGATTCCATTTTGAGCAGTATGGAGGATAGTGAGCTTCACGTATGTTCACTTTTATCCTCTTTGCCAATTTAATCAGTTCCCACTTGAAGAGCCATCCCCTTGAAGAACTGGATCCTCCCCCATCGCAGAGAAGCAGGATTCCCTTTGCATTTGGATAGATGTGCCTTAAGCTTGATTCCCAGTTTCCTGCAATGCAATCGCAAGCAAATTCAGAAGTGTCATGGCTGGTACCAAATGTCATGTATGCGGAATTGCGATTGATGTCAAGGATTCCGTGTGGTATGATGGGTTCACCACCAAAGGAACCGAAGTCATGGTCAAAGGTCCTTATCCGCTCCTTGCTGCAAACGCGCCCGTCATCACGTCTGAAGTTACCAACCTGTTCCTTCTTCTTGGTGTCTATGCCAAGCTGTATTGGACATTGCTCCCTCAGCTCGAAGATATGGTTGAACTGCCCATCACGATCCTTGCATTCCCTCATCGGAAGGCTCTTGAATGGTTTGCGGAACCTATAGCCGTCACGCCCAATAAGTTGCTTTACGATGTAGATGCCGATGTGGATATGATATTTGTCCTTGAACCTGCCGCTTATCTGTGAAGGCGGGCTCTTGAGCCATCTTACATCCTCATCCTGCGGAAGACCGGCAATCCCATTATCAACCATCTTATGGAATACATCCACATACTCAGGATGCTTGTCTATAATGGGTGTCCTTCCGCCACCTTCATGACGTATGTGACCATCGGGAATGCCTTCGCCTGATTTCAACTCATGGATGCCTCTGTATGTCGTTTTACGGTCAGTACCGATTGCCCTTGACACAAGGGACACACCGCGCCTGCCAAGGCTTGTCGCCCTGGTTGCAAGGTAATGTCGCTTCTGGCGTTCGTCAAGGCTGTCGATATACTTCAGATCCATCTCGGTAAATATATCTGAGGGATTATTTGTAACCATTATAACTGCTTGAAACACAACTGTAAATGTACGAGTTTTCCCTTAGATTACAAAATATAAATAGTTAATCAGCAATAAGTTATATGTTGAATCCTACATAAATTAAATGGTATTCCATAAGCCCTTCCGAGAGCCTTTTAGACTAATATTTACGGACTACAATTTAAGACGAACGGTACATAAAATCGTACCAAGTTATTTTTTTATCATTACTTAACTGCATCTTTCTCTTGTCTGAGCAGATAGTCTGATGGAACAGAATTCTTATCAACCAAAGTTGGCTCTTTAATCAATGCATAAGCTTTAGGATTACTCCAATAATGGAACATCAGGTATTTGATGCTCTTGTATGCAATCATCTGTTCGTTCTTCAACATACCTTCTTTTATACCCAACGCAATTCTGCCTGCAGTCTCCGTTTTCTGGCGAGCACTACTACCTATGGCATACATCAGAACCAAATCCAACTTGCCATTAGCCAACTCATTGTATTTCGTGTTGGGCAGGTCAACAGGAATGCTGCCATAGATGAAGATGGCTTCTGCAGCCATCATTAGATTTGCATCTTCTTCCCTTGGAGAATAAAACGACATTTTTGCTATTGACGAACCTCTTTCGATATAATCGTTTTGCTCGTTCTCCTTGAAATTCTCCACCTGTTCCATTACTTTGCGGAAGACCTCTGGAGTGTACTGAGGTGGATAACCATTCTTTACAAGGCAAATTTTGATGTCCAGTTTCAACTGGTCACGGACTCGCTGGTTATTAAGCCAATCAGCAAATGAAGACTTTGCGTCAATGAGTTCTCGAATCTTACATGCAAGACTCTTAC
>JAUNNV010000020.1 GCA_030531335.1 Bacteroidales bacterium | reverse complement strand
AGAATGGTCTTCCTTCCACAAACACAACAAATAAAAGCAGAAAAACGAGGCTGATAGTACGGATGTCTGAAAAAAAAACGTAACTTTGGAGCGATTAACCAAAACAAAACTCCGAAACCACCTATCACGGCATTGCCACCGATGGCGACGGAGAGCAAAACCATGTTATTGAAAAAGAAATGAAAGAGAAATTATTAGCCCTTGCACTATCGACCACATCACTTATCGCCATTGCACAGGATGTGAACACATATACTCCCGGAGCCATGCCCGAGGGGGTTGTGTATTTCCTGCCGAAGACATTGGTGCGGGTGACTGTAACCGCCACCCGAAGCACATACACCCCCGGTGAGTTCTGCCAGTATGCCGACCGCTACCTCCATGCCAAGGATGTGTCGGCGCAAGCTACGGAAACGTGGGAGATTGGCGACATCGATGTGAATGTGGTGGGTATTCCCGACAAGGAAAAAGCCTTTGCCGTGAAAGTGAAGGAGAAGTTCGACACCAGCTCGGTGAGACTGACCGACGACGGCATCGTCACGGCCATCAACACCGACCCAGAACCGCCAGCCGTAAAAGCCGAGGAAGCAGTGACGGCACCTGCAACCCAAGCGAAACTGGATCCGCGAAGCATCATGACGCAAGATATGCTGATGGCAGGTTCAAAAGCGAAGATGGCCGAACTGGCAGCCCAAGAAATCTACAACATCCGGGAAAGCAAGAACTCGTTGGTGCGTGGCCAGGCCGACTACATGCCTCAAGACGGCACGGCCCTGAAACTGATGCTCGACAACCTGGAAAAGCAGGAAAGGGCACTGACCGAAATGTTCACGGGCACCATCGACAAGGCTACCAAGACGCAAGAATTCCTGATAGACCCCACCGAGGGCGACGGAAACGGAGTGGTGTTCCGATTCTCCCAAAAACTGGGTGTGCTCTCCAAGGACAACCTTGCCGGCAAGCCCTACCGCATCGTCATCAAGAACCTCGACACCCTGCCCCCAGTCGATGAAGAGGCCATGGCCAAAAGGAAAAAGCTGGAAGGAGTCATCTACAACATTCCGGGAAAAGCCCTCGTAACGCTCACTGCCGACAACAAGACCATCTTCGAGGCAGAAATGCCTCTCACTCAATTCGGTCAGACCGAAGTACTTAGTACCGGACTCTTCAGTCAGAAGGTCGGCACTCGGGTGGTGTTCAACCCCACCAACGGAAGCATCGTCAAGATTGACAAGAACCAATAAGCCTTAATTTTGAATTGAGACAATTAAGACAATTGAGACAATTATGAATTAAACCCCGATATTCCTTATGAACAACACACAACAAGAAAGAGTGAACATCGCCTACCTGACCGGTATTGTAGGTGTGGCCATATTGGGCGGACTGCTTTTCGGCTACGACACGGCCGTCATCTCGGGTGCCGAGAAAGGCTTGCAGGCATTCTTCCTGCAAGCCGCCGATTTCCAGTACTCCGATGCCATGCACGGTTTCACATCGTCGTCGGCACTCATCGGATGTATCATCGGCAGTGCCGTTTCTGGATTTCTGGCCTCTGCGTTGGGACGCAAGAAATCCCTAATACTTGCAGGAATACTGTTTTTCCTATCCGCCTTGGGCTCCTATTATCCCGAGTTCCTGTTGTTCGAGGCAGGCAAGGCAAGCTACAGCCTGTTGGTGGCCTTCAACTTCTACCGCATCCTCGGCGGCTTGGGCGTAGGCATTGCATCCGCCATCTGCCCCATGTACATAGCCGAAGTTTCCCCCTCGCACATGCGCGGCACTTTAGTGAGCTGGAACCAATTTGCCATCATCTTCGGTCAGTTGGTGGTCTATTTCGTCAACTTCCTCATTCTGGGAGAGCATACCAATCCGATCATCGAGAAGGTAGGCGAAGGATTGTACACGCTCAATGCAGCCGCCTCCGACCCTTGGACGGTCTCTACCAGTTGGCGATACATGTTTGTGAGCGAAGCGTTTCCCGCAGGACTGTTTGCCTTACTGATTTGCTTCGTGCCCGAGACACCACGCTTCCTCACCCTCAAGGGCGACGATGCGAAGGCCCTGCAGGTACTGACACGCATCAACGGCACCCAACAGGCCCACACAATACTCGCCGACATCAAGGCCACCGCCCGACAAACCACCGAGAAGCTGTTCACCTATGGATGGATGGTCATCTTCATAGGCATCATGCTCAGTGTGTTCCAACAGATTGTGGGCATCAATGCCGTGCTGTACTTCGCGCCCAGAATCTTCGAGTCGATGAGCGAGTCGATGAGTCCGATGGCCTACACCGTCATCATGGGTGTAGTGAACATCCTGTTCACGTTGGTGGCTGTCTTCACGGTCGAGAAATTCGGGCGCAAGCCACTGCTCGTGTATGGCTCGATAGGCATGGCGGTAGGAGCCATCGGCGTGTCGCTGAGCAACATCCTGACACTGGCGCCCATCATACCCGTACTCAGCATCATGGTGTATTCCGCATCGTTCATGTTCAGCTGGGGTCCCATCTGCTGGGTGCTCATCGCCGAGATATTCCCCAACACCATCCGTGGGGCTGCCGTGGCCATAGCGGTGGCGTTCCAATGGATTTTCAACTTCATCGTGTCATCGACGTTCATCCCCCTGTACAACATGAGTATGGGCGACATGGGCAGTCGCTTCGGACATTGCTTCGTGTATGCGCTCTATGGCATCATCTGCGTGGTGGCCGCCATCTTCGTGTGGCGATTGGTGCCCGAGACGAAAGGTAAAACCCTCGAAGACATGAACGCACTCTGGAAAAAGAACAAGAAAAACTAACGACAATCCCCACATGCAATGACTTACCTATTAGGATATGACATCGGAAGCTCGTCGGTGAAAGCCTCGCTGGTCGATGCCTCCACGGGACAGTGCGTGGCCTCATCGTTCTATCCCAAGCAAGAAGCCCCCATCAAGGCCATCCGGCCAGGATGGGCCGAACAGCACCCACACGACTGGTGGGCTTACGTGAAGCAAGCCACTGCCGAAGTGCTGCGCAACACCTCCTCCCATCGCGACATTGCCGCCATCGGCATCAGCTATCAGATGCACGGCCTGGTGTGTACCGACAAGCAGGGTGAGCCTCTGCGACCAGCCATCATCTGGTGCGACGGCCGCGCCATCCCCTACGGAGAGCAAGCATTCCACGACCTGGGCAGCGAACGCTGCCTGTCGCACCTGCTCAACTCGCCAGGCAACTTCACCGCCTCAAAACTGGCTTGGGTGAAGGAAAACGAACCAGAAGTGTTCGAACAAACAGCCAAGGTGATGTTACCGGGCGACTACATTGCCCTGCGGATGACGGGTGAATGTCTCACCACCGTTTCGGGACTGTCAGAAGCCATGTTGTGGGATTTCAAGGAAAACGACATTGCCCATTTCCTCACCGGCTATTATGGATTCGACGAGTCGCTGCTGCCTCCCATCGTGGGCTCCTTTGCCGAACAAGGACGACTCTCAGCCACCGCCGCTGCCGAACTGGGGCTGCAAGCCGGCATTCCCCTGACCTACCGTGCGGGCGACCAACCCAACAACGCCCTATCGCTCAATGTGCTTCATCCGGGGCAGATAGCCTCGACAGCTGGCACGTCGGGAGTAGTCTATGGCATCAATGGAAGCACCAACTACGACCCCCTCAGCCGAGTGAACACATTCGCACATGTCAACCACTCCGCCAAACAGCCTCGGCTGGGCATCCTGCTGTGCATCAATGGCACGGGCATCCTGAACTCCTGGATAAGGCGCATGGTGGCCAAGGACATCGCCTATAAGGAACTCGACCAGCTTGCCGGGCAAGTGCCCATGGGTGCCGACGGCATACGCATCCTACCCTTCGGCAACGGAGCCGAACGGATGCTGCTCAATCGCGACAGCGGCTGTTCGCTTCACGGCATCAACTTCAACCTGCACGACGAACGCCATCTCATCCGTGCCGCACAGGAAGGCATCGTGTTTGCCTTCAAGTATGGCATCGACATCATGCAGCAGATGGGCATGGACATCACCAACATCCACGCAGGCCGCGCCAACATGTTCCTGAGTCCAGTGTTCAGACAGACGCTTGCCAACGTCACGGGAGCCACCATCCATCTGTTCGACACCGACGGCTCCATCGGAGCCGCACGCGGAGCCGGCATCGGGGCAGGCATCTACAGTTGTGCCGACGAAGCCTTCGAGAACCTACAATGTGTGGGCACCACCGAACCCAAGCCCGACGAAATGCCTGCCTGCATGGAAGTGTATGAAAGTTGGAAAGCCATCCTCACATCATCAATTACGCATTGACAATTCACCAAAAGACACACGATATCATGACAAAAGAGTTTTTCCCCGAAATTGGCAAGATCCGTTTCGAAGGCAAGGACAGCAAGAACCCCTTGGCCTACCGTTACTATGATGCCGACAAGGTAATCATGGGCAAGAAAATGAGCGAATGGCTCAAGTTTGCAATGGCTTGGTGGCACACACTGTGCGCCGAAGGCTCCGACCAGTTTGGCCCTGGCACGAAAACCTTCCCCTGGAACAATAGCACCGACCCCATCGAGGCAGCCAAGGCAAAGGCCGATGCAGGCTTCGAAATCATGCAGAAGCTTGGCATCGAGTACTACTGCTTCCACGATGTAGATTTGGTACAGGAAGCCGACAACATAGCCGACTACGAAAAGAACCTGAAGACGATTGTGACATACCTCAAACAAAAGCAACAAGAAACAGGCATCCACCTGCTCTGGGGAACCGCCAACGTATTCGGACACAAGCGCTACATGAACGGTGCCTCCACCAATCCCGACTTCGACGTGGTGGCACGCGCCATCGTACAGATAAAAAACGCCATCGATGCCACCATCGAACTGGGCGGCACCAACTACGTGTTCTGGGGAGGCCGAGAAGGCTACATGAGCCTGCTCAACACCGACCAGAAGCGCGAAAAGGAACACATGGCCACCATGCTCCGCATGGCACGCGACTACGCCCGGGCAAAAGGATTCACCGGCACTTTCCTCGTGGAGCCCAAACCTATGGAGCCCATGAAACACCAGTACGATGCCGACACAGAGACGGTCATCGGATTCCTCAAGGCACATGGCCTCGACAAAGACTTCAAGGTGAACATCGAAGTAAACCATGCCACCCTTGCCGGACACACCTTCGAGCATGAGCTTGCCTGCGCCGTCGATGCCGGTATGTTGGGTTCCATCGACGCCAACCGAGGCGACTACCAGAACGGATGGGACACCGACCAATTCCCCATCGACCATTTCGAGCTTGTACAGGCCATGATACATGTCATCCGCAACGGCGGATTCCACAACGGCGGCACCAACTTCGACGCCAAGACCCGACGCAACTCCACCGACCTTGAAGACATCTTCATTGCACACATCGCCGGCATGGATGCCATGGCCCACGCATTGGAGTCGGCAGCCGAACTCATACAACAATCGCCCCTTCCACAAATGCTGCGCGACAGATACGCAAGTTTCGATAACGGGCCAGGCAAACGGTTCGAGGACGGACTCATGACCTTCGAAGAAGCCTACGAACATGGCAAACAGGTGGGTGAACCCAAGCAGACCAGCGGCAAGCAGGAACTGTACGAAGCTATTGTAAACATGTATTAACTTCAATATTCCTGAAAACCATGAAACAATTCTGTTTATTGTTCGTCGCATTGCTGACATTCTCCAACACAACCCTTTCCGCACAAGCCCTCCGCACCACCGGCAACATGACCGATGGCACCCGACTGGAACTGGAGGAGAACAGTGTGAAAACCTATAAAAGCCTGGCATTCACAGCAACCGTGCAGTCGTTCAAGGCCATCAAGCTGGCCCACGGAGAAAACCGCTACAGCTGTTCCTACCTCACCCTCGATGCCGACAGTGTCCACCTCACTACTTGGTATGGTGCCACCAACATCCGCACACAGGCATACGCACATGGGCTCACCATCGAACATAACCTACAGGTATGGATGAACATGGACATCAGTGGGCTAAACCTCCGCATCGCCACCAACGGCATCACCTTCACCAAGCGAGGACTCTCATGGGACGGCTACAACGGCATGATCTATGCCGAGTCGTTGGGTTCCGAACTCACCGACTGCACGTTGGCTTGGAACTGCAAGAAATACGATGCCGACATCTACATGTTTGGCGACAGCTACTTTGGCGTCACCTCCAAGATGCGCTGGATTTCCTATATGCTTGCCGACGGCTACAAGAACATCTTCATCGACGGTTATCCAGGCGAAGGCAGCAAGGATGGGGTCAGAGACCTAAAGAACGCACTACAGCACGGCACACCCCGCTACGTGTTCTGGTGTGAGGGCATGAACAATGCCGACACCGCCGAAGGAGTGAGCCAGGCTTGGCTCGATGGTTACAACGAAGTTCGCAGGATTTGTGAGGAAAAGGGCATCGAACTTATCCTCACCACCACTCCCACCGTGAAGGGTGTCGGCGAGAAAGGCTTCCGCACCCACGCCTTCAAGAACGACATCGTGCGCAAGAGCGGACTTCGCTATGTAGATTTCGACAAGGCTGTGGGAGCCGACGAGAAAACTGGCGAATGGTATCCTGATATGCTCTACAAGGATGGCGTGCACCCCACCGAGACGGGAGCCGTGGCTCTCTACCAACAAGTCCTGACCGACTTCCCGGAAGTCATGGCTGCCGAAGCATACTAAACGCATGACAACCACTACTCCCTACCAAGAAGTCGCAGAAGCCATGTCGATTTCATGAAAATCACATTTTTAGATAGGGATTTTATGTAAATACCGAATTTAACACTACATTTGTTTCCAAATAGAGACAACAATACAAGGATATCATGAAACAAAATAATTTCTTTGCAGTGGATTTGGGCGCAACCAGCGGCAGAACCATATTGGGAAGCCTGGACGAAGGCAAGCTTGAGCTCCGCGAACTGACCCGATTCCCCAACCACCTCATCCAGACGGGAGGACACTTCTTCTGGGACATCTATGCACTCTACAACGAAATCATCAACGGCCTGAAGGTGGTGGCCAAGGAAGGCATCCACATCGAGTCTATCGGCATCGACACCTGGGGTGTGGATTTCGTGTGCATAGGCAAGGACGGACAGTTGTTGGCCAATCCTTTCAGCTATCGCGACCCACACACCGAGGGAGCCATGGACGACTACTTCAACATCATTCCGCGCGAGAAAGTCTATGAGATTACCGGCATACAGTTCATGAACTTCAACTCGCTCTTCCAGCTCCATGCCATGCGCCGCCACAACAGCTCCGCACTGGCTGCCGCCGACAAGATCCTGTTCACACCCGATGCGTTGAGCTACATGCTTACCGGACAGATGGTGACCGAATACACCATTGCCTCCACCTCGCAGATGCTCGACCCACGCACCAAACGTTTCGACCCACAGTTGCTCAACGTGGTGGGTGTCAGCGAACAACAATTCGGACGCTTTGTGTTCCCCGGAGAAAAGGTAGGTGAACTGACTCCCGAGATTCAGAAAATGACAGGACTTGGTGCAATACCCGTCATTGCTGTGGCTGGCCACGACACAGGATCGGCTGTAGCCGCCGTTCCGGCAGACAATGAGAAATTCGCCTACCTCAGCTCCGGCACATGGAGCCTGATGGGTATCGAGGTGAAGGATGCCATCATCGACAAGAACAGTTTCGAGAACAACTTCACCAACGAAGGCGGCGTGGAGGGCACCACTCGCTTCCTGAAAAACATCTGCGGCATGTGGTTGCTCGAACGCTGCCGCGCCGAATGGAAGGCACAGGGGCACGACTACGGCTATGGAGAACTCATCGAAGCCGCATTGGCCGTACCCGCTTTCCCAAGCCTCATCAACCCCGACGCGCCCTGTTTCGCCAACCCACCCCAGATGATTGAGGCCATACGCGGATATTGCAACCAGACAAAGCAATACACGCCACAGACATACGGCGAACTCACACGTTGCATCTTCGAATCGCTTGCCTTACGCTATCGTCAAGTGTTCGGATTCCTCAAGGAAATGGCACCCATGCCCATCGAGAAGCTGCACGTCATCGGTGGCGGTTCCAAGAACAACCTGCTCAACCAATTCACAGCCAACGCTGTCGGTGTCCCTGTATTGGCGGGTCCTTCCGAATGTACCGCCATCGGCAACATCATGCTTCAGGCAAAAGCCAATGGATTGGTGAACGACATAGCCGAAATGCGTCGAGTCATTGCAGCAGGCATCAATCTGCCTGTTTTCAACCCCGAAAACCCCAGCGAATGGGAAACCGGCTACAAGAAATATCTATCCGTATATCGAGAGGACATTTAACCATAATTATCATAGCTTCTAATTCTTAATTCAAAATTCTCAATTAATTTACACTCACCATAAAACATAAACGACTATGAAAGAAGAACAAGTAAAGAAGGCGTATGAAATAGCCAAGGAGCGCTACGCAGCATACGGCATCGACACCGAACAAGTACTCAAACAAATGCAGGACTTCCACCTCAGTATGCACTGTTGGCAAGCCGACGATGTGGCAGGCTTCGAAGTGCAGGCCGGAGCGCTGAGCGGAGGCATACAGGCCACCGGCAACTTCCCAGGCAAGGCACGCAACATCGACGAGCTCCGTTCCGACATTCTGAAGGCCAAGTCGCTCATCCCTGGCTCGCACCGTCTGAACCTACACGAAATCTATGGCGACTTCAAAGGCAAGGTCGTTGATCGCGACGAAGTGGATGCCACCTACTTCCAAAGCTGGATGGAATGGGGCAAGGAGAACGACACGAAACTCGACTTCAACTCCACGTCCTTCTCACACCCCAAGAGCGGCAACCTGAGTTTGGCAAATCCCGACAAGGGCATCCGCGACTTTTGGATAGAACACACCAAGCGTTGTCGCGACATTGCCAACGCCATGGGCGAGGCACAGGGCGACCCCTGCATCATGAACTTGTGGGTGCACGATGGCTGCAAGGACATGAGCGTGAACCACTACCAATACCGCGAATGGCTGAAGGAATCGCTCGATGAGATTTTCGCCAAGGAACAGCCCATGATGAAGGACTGCATCGAAGGCAAGGTGTTCGGCATCGGCCTTGAAAGCTTCACTGTAGGCTCACACGATTTCTACACCGCTTACGCAGCCAAGAACAACAAAATCCTGACCATCGACACCGGACACTATCATCCCACCGAGAGCCCAGCCGACAAAGTGAGTGCCGTGCTCCAGTTCGTGCCAGAACTGATGCTCCACGTGAGCCGTCCCGTGCGTTGGGACTCCGACCATGTCACCATCATGGACGACGCCACCGCCGAGTTGTTCGCTGAAATCGTGCGTGCAGGTGCACTCGACCGCGTCCACTATGGTCTCGACTATTTCGACGGAGCCATCAACCGCATCGGCGCATACGTCATCGGTTCGCGTGCGGCCCAGAAGAGCATGGTACGCGCCATGCTTGAGCCCACAAACATCATAAGCAAGCTTGAGCTCGAAGGCAAGGGCTTCCAGGTGTTGGCTCTCCTCGAAGAGTGCAAGGCATTGCCATGGAACGCCGTTTACGACGAGTTCTGCGTGCGCAACAACGTGCCGGTTGGCAGTGCGTTCATTGCCGAGATTGAGAAATACGAAGCTGAAGTAACCTCCAAGCGCTAATCCATGGACATTATTATCGGATTGATAATCATAGCGATAGGCGCATTCTGCCAGTCGAGCAGTTATGTGCCTATCAACAAGGTGAAGCAGTGGAGCTGGGAAAGTTTTTGGATAGTCCAAGGCTTTTTCGCCTGGTTGGTGTTCCCATTGTTGGGAGCCCTGCTTGCCATTCCTGCCGGACATACCTTGGCCGAGCTCTACGCTTCGGCCAGCACATTCAATGTGTTCATGACCATCCTGTTCGGCATTCTATGGGGAGTGGGCGGACTTACGTTTGGCCTTTCCATGCGCTACCTTGGCGTAGCCTTGGGCCAGAGCATCGCCTTAGGCACCTGCGCCGGATTGGGCACCATCCTTGGCCCCGTGTTGCTCAACGTGTTCTTCCCTGAGCTCAACGCACTCGACAAGCTCACCGCTTCCGTCATCATCGGAGTGGCTGTCACCTTGTTGGGCATCGCCATCATCGGCATTGCAGGAGGCATGAAAAGTGCGTCGCTTTCGGAGGAAGAGAAAAAAGAGGCTGTAAAGGATTTCAACTTTCCCAAAGGACTCGCCATTGCACTGCTTGCAGGCTTCATGAGCGGCTGTTTCAACGTAGGGCTTACCTTCGGTGCCGACATCCATTTTGAAGGCACCAGTCCTATGTTCCGTGGACTTCCCGCCACGTTGCTCGTCACTGTAGGTGGCTTCCTTACCAACGCCCTCTACTGTTTCTACCAAAACTGCAAGAACAAAACCTGGAACGACTACGGCAAGACCACGGTGTGGGGCAACAACGCCCTGTTCTGCGCCCTTGCCGGCCTGCTGTGGTACAGCCAGTTTTTTGGACTGTCTCTCGGACAAGGCTTCCTGCAGGACTCGCCTGCCATGCTCACCTTCTCGTTCTGCATCCTCATGGCACTCAACGTCACCTTCTCCAACGTATGGGGCATCATCCTCAAGGAGTGGAAAGGGTGTTCGCCAAAGACCATCCGCGTGTTGGTGTTGGGTCTCGTCATACTGGTCGTAAGTTCCTTCGTACCACAACTGTTCTGACCTCATGCAGTATCTGAAGAATCCATCTACAGATGCGCATTACAACATGGCGTTCGACGAATACTGCCTGCAACAGCTTTCGTCGGACGCGCCGCTTTTTTGCCTTTGGCAGAATGCGCCGGCTGTCATTGTGGGGCAAAACCAGAATGTCTATACCGAAGTGAACCTACCCTATCTCCGCCAACACGGCATACAGCTTGCCCGCCGCGTCACAGGGGGAGGGGCTGTCTATCACGACCTACAAAACCTCAACTTCACGTTTGTAAGTCCATTGCACGACCTCGACACTGACGTGTCTTGCCTCCTCGACCACATTGTGCAAGCCCTACAACAATTGGGGGTACCTGCCACATTCTCGGGTCGCAACGACATCCTTGTAGAAGAACACAAGGTGGGTGGAACCGCCAAACGGGTGTGGCACGACCGACTTATGGTGCACGGCACCCTTATGTACGATGTCGATATACCTACCCTCACCGAGGTTCTCAGCACCCCACAAAGCAAGCTCACAGCCAAGGGCATAGCCTCGGTGCGAAGCCGGGTGGGCAACCTGCGACAATGGTTGCCGCAATGCCCCAATGTGCAGTCGTTCTACCACCTGCTCCACAAGCAGCTTGCCGGCACCGATGCAGAGCTCGTCCTCGATGTCCATCAGCTCCACGCCATCAACCAACTGGCAGTTGAGAAATTCGCAACTTGGCAATGGAACTACGGTCTGTCGCCCTTAGGCACCTTCACCAAGCAACAACACTTCGCTTGCGGCACCATCGAGGTGCGGCTGTGCGTAGAAAAAGGCATCCTCACCGACATCCGCTTTGGAGGCGACTTCCTCGGCAACTATTCCCCAACGCCACTTATTGCAGCACTCACCGGCACACGATTCGAACACGATGCTCTGCTCGCGGTGCTGCGACAACAGCCGGTCAACCGTTTCTTCGACCAACTCACCAACGACCAATTCCTACAATTCATTCTCTCATGAAACATCTACTCACTTCCATTCTCCTGCTTGCCATTCCAACCCTTGCCATCGCACAGCAGCATCCGCTTCCTCCGACCTGGCAAGGCATACAGCACCGATCCGACCCTATCACTCGTGTCTATCTGCCTCCCCAGCGCGTGATGTGGACCAATTCCGACACCCTCGTCACCAACACCTCGGTACTACTCACAATCAAGAATGGACAAACCGAATTGGGAACAAACAATACATGCGCCATGCACACCAATGCCAACGACACGGCCTCCATCCTCCTCGACTATGGTCGTGAGCTCCACGGCGGCATCAAGTTGGTGCTCGGTTCTTCATCCAGCCAAGCACCCTCATGGGTACGCATCCGCTTCGGCGAATCCGTGGGCGAAGCCTGTAGCGAGAGCTTCAGCCAAGAATGGCGCATGGGTTACTCCACCAACGACCACGCCATGCGCGACCTCACCCTCCAAATACCACGCGACGGACAGATTGAGCTTGGCAACACAGGCTTCCGCTTCGTACGCATAGACCTCGTGGAACCGTCGCGCACCATCCATCTCAAGGAGGCTACCGCAATCCTTTGCTACCGCGACATTCCCTACCTCGGCAGTTTCCGTTGCAACGACCAGCGTCTCAACAACATCTGGCTTACCGGAGCCTACACCGTACATCTCAACATGCAGGAATACTTGTGGGACGGCATCAAGCGCGACCGCCTCATCTGGTTGGGCGACATGCACCCAGAGACATCCACCATACTCTCCGTTTTCGGAGGCAACGAAGTGGTACCCCGAAGCATCGATGCCGCCTGCCAACAGTTTCCGCAACCCCATTGGCTTAACGACATGAGTGCCTACTCGCTGTGGTATCTCATCATCATGCACCAATGGTACATGCACCAAGGCGACCTCGACTACGTGCGACAACACCGCGACTACATCAAGGGAGTCATCGACCACATCGATTCCTGCGTAGAGGCCGACGGCACCGAACACTTGGCCGACTGGCGTTTCCTCGACTGGCCCTCATCGCCCAACACCTCTGGTGTGGAAGCCGGATTGCGTGCCTTGTTGCTGTGGTCGCTCACCGATGCCGGCAAGTTGTGCGACTTACTGGGTGAGAAAAAACATGCCGACAAATGCCAAGACATACGGCAACGCATCGGCAAACTTGTGAAACCCCACAACGACCTCAAGCAAGCGGCTGCCCTCATGGCCATTGCCGGCATCATGACACCAGAACAAGCCTGCCGCGAAGTTGTCTCTGTAGAAGGAGCCAAAGGATTCTCCACCTTCTACGGCTACTACATGCTACAGGCACTCGCCATGGCCGACCGCCACCAACAGGCACTCGACATCATCCGCGAGTTCTGGGGTGCGATGCTCGACCTTGGAGCCACCACCTTCTGGGAAGACTTCAATCTCGACTGGGCACACGATGCGGCACGCATCGACGAGTTCACGCCACAAGGGAAACACGATGTCCACGGCGAGTACGGCGACTACTGCTACAAGAGCTATCGCCACAGCCTCTGCCACGGCTGGGCATCGGGTCCCACCGCATGGCTCTCACAACACGTGCTGGGCATCGAGGTCGTGGAACCAAGTTGCAAAGTCATCCGCATCACCCCCCATTTGGGCGACCTTGAATGGGTCGAGGGCACCTACCCCACCCCACAAGGTGTTGTCAACGTGCGCCACGAGCGCAAGCAAGGCAAGGTCGTTACCACCTACACAGCCCCCAAAGGTGTGAGGGTCATCCTGCAATGACCTGCCATTGCTATCATTCACCCCAATGTTCCCTGCTCATCGAATGCGACGGGCAGGGACTTGTGCGTCTCAGTCCCACCGAGACCTATCAATCCACCGATAACGACACTGACAATCCCCACCTGACACAAGTGACCCAATGGCTCGACACCTACTTTGCCGGTCGGCCACCTACCACATTTCCCTCCTTCCATCTTCAAGGGACACCCTTCCAACTGCGCGTGTGGCGACTCCTGCTCACCATTCCCTACGGCCATACCACCACGTACGGTGCCTTGGCACGGCTTATCTCCCCTACCATGTCGGCACAAGCCATCGGGCAAGCCGTCCACCACAACCCTTGCTGCATTATCATCCCCTGCCACCGCGTCATCGGATCCAACCATTCGCTCACAGGCTACGCATACGGCTTGACCATGAAAGAAGCCCTGCTGCGACATGAAAAAACCGACAGATCAACCCACATACTGAAAGTCCCCTGACAGCATCGAGTGCCATCAGGGGACCTATTGTATGAGCTTTCAAAAGCGTTTTTACTTCTCTACGTAAAGCAACGTCTCACCACGGTTGACATGGGCTGCCTGCGCGGCGCACACCTCCACGACCTTTCCACCAAACAAGGCACGCACCTCTTCGTGGCTTCCCCATGGAGTGACGATGACGGCTATCAGGTCGCCCTCGTTGATTTGCTTGCCAATGGCGGGTGCGCTCGACGTACCCTCGACACTGATTTCGTAGAACAACTGCCCCTTGTCGGGAGCCGACACAGGATCGGCCTTGGCATGTTTCATGGCCGAAACAGCCGCTGCATCGAAGCCCTTCTTTGCCATGGCCTCGTCCTTGGCCTTCTGCAAGTCGGCCTCGAAACGCTGTTTGGCCAATCCGCTCTTGTAGTCGCGATACTGGCGTTCGTGCATGGCGAACTCGAACAGTTCCTCCTCATCCTCGCCTTCGTCCCATCCTTCTTCTTTCATCATCTGGCGATACTTGTCAAGTTCGTCGGGATAGTAGCTCTGTGGGTCAGCGGTGGTGAATTCACGTCCTTGGCTTTTAGCCAGTTCCACGATTTCGGGAGCCACCTCACCTGGCAGTTTCCCACTCTTGCCGAGAATCATACCCCAGATAGCCTCGTCCATCATGCTATATCGAGGCTTTCCCATCGACTCGGTAAGGAGATTCATAAGGGCAATGTTCTTGGTGTATTGCGAGAAAGGTGTCACCAAAGGAGGATAACCAACCTTGGGCCATACGTAGGCCACCTCGTCGAAGAGGCGCACCAACAACTGATCCTCGGTGTAGGGTTCCTCGCCTTTTGCCTTGCGATTGCTGTTGATGGCATCCATCACGCCTTTCAGGTCGGCCATCATGGAACCCATCATGCCGCCAGGCAGTCCACAACCGAGCAACAACGACGACATAAGCTTGTTCGACGGATTCATGAAGTAACCGAGGAAGTCGTCGATGAACTCCTGCGTGAGCTTGCGCGCTCGCATATAAGCATCCATATTGATTTCGGGCACGTCAAATCCTGCATCCTTGAGCATGGCCTGCACCGAAATGACATCGGGATGCACCTTACCCCACGACAAGGGTTCGATGGCGGTATCGATGATGTCGGCTCCATTCTCGCAGACAGCCAACATGGAAGCCATGGAGAGTCCCGGACCAGAATGTCCATGATACTCTATGAGCACATCAGGATGCTTCGTCTTGATGCTCTTCACCAGCCTTCCGAGCATGGCCGGACGACCAATGCCCGCCATGTCCTTCAAGCAAATTTCGGGAGCACCTGCCTCAATGAGTTGGTCGGCAATATTTGTGTAATACTCCACTGTATGTACAGGCGAGTGAGTGATACAAAGAGTCGCCTGTGGAATCATGCCCGCCTCCTTGGCATACTTGATGGAAGGAATGATGTTGCGGACATCGTTCAATCCACAGAAAATGCGTGTGATATCCGTACCCTGCGCTTTCTTGACCTTATACATCAGCCTGCGCACATCGGCAGGAACAGGGTTCATGCGGAGTGCGTTCAATCCACGATCGAGCATGTGAGTCTGGATGCCCGCCTCATGCAAAGGTTTGGTGAAAGTACGCACCGCCTTGTTGGGGTTCTCGCCATAGAGCAAGTTCACCTGTTCGAAGGCACCACCATTGGTTTCGACACGGGCAAAACAACCCATTTCCACAATCACCGGCGCTATCCGTGCAAGTTGGTCGGCACGCGGCTGATACTTTCCCGACGACTGGAACATGTCGCGGTAAAGCAAACTGAATCTTATCTTCTTTTTCATATCAAAACATTAAGCTTTTGACAACGCGAAATTTTTTGCGAATTTACATCACGTCATCGAATAATCAAAATAAAATTTGAAATTGTTGTGTGCGTATGCCCAAAAACATGTTATACAACATATTTAGTGCTTTTTTATGCAAAAAAATTTGCAAGGACAGAATTAATGCTTTATTTTTGACCCTTGAAGTTGTGAAACTTCTATTAGATAGTTTAGTTAAGTCTAGTTTAGTTTTTGTGTTGTAGGCAATCCCTGACGTAAGCGTACGTTGGGGATTGCATTTTTATCTCCTACATTTGGATAATCACGGAAAAAGTGCCAACTTTGCATCACCAAAGCAATCACTGATAAAATTATGGGAAAACAGTTTTTCGCACTATTCGTAACACTTTTCGTTTTCGCTACGGCCATTGCATCGCAACCCACGCAGCAGCCACACAAGAAAATCGCCTTGGTACTTAGCGGAGGCGGTGCCAAGGGTATGGCCCACATTGGAGCGCTCAAGGTAATCGAACAGGCTGGCATTCCCATCGACTATGTGGTAGGCACCAGCATGGGCTCCATCATAGGCGGACTGTATGCCATCGGCTACACTCCGGCACAACTCGACAGCATGGTGAGGGTGCAGGACTGGACTACGCTGCTCACCGACCGAATACAACGACGCGACAGGAACATTCTCGAACGCGAGCGTGCCGAGAAATACCTCATCTCCTATCCCATTGGCAAGAACAAAGGACAGGCCGATGTGGCAGGAGGATTCATCAAGGGCGAGAACCTATCAGATTTGTTCAATGAACTTACCTCCGGCTACAACGACAGTATCGACTTCAACCGTCTGCCCATCCCCTTCGCCTGTGTGGCATACGACATCACCAATGGCAACGAGACAGTATATCACAGCGGCATCCTCGCCAAGTGTATGAGAGCCAGCATGGCCATCCCTGGTGTCTTCACCCCAGTGAGGGACGGAGACAAAGTGCTTGTAGATGGTGGTGTGATCAACAACTTCCCAGTGGATGTGGCCCGTGAGATGGGAGCCGACATTGTCATCGGCATCGATGTGCAATCGAAACTACGTACAGCCGACGACCTTTCAGGGACGCTGTCGGTGTTGCTACAACTTGTCGATTTGACAGGCAACGAGAAATTTCGAAAGAATCTCGACAACACCGACACCTATGTGAAAGTGGATGTGGAGGGCTACTCCGCGAGCAGCTTCAACGCCGCCGACATCATCGCACTCATCGAACGAGGAGAAAAAGCGGCCAACGAATATCTCCCAGCCCTGCTCCAAGCCAAGGCACAAGCTGGCTATATCGACTCCAAGCTTCCCCCACGCAAGCCCTTCCAAAAGGAATCGCTTTTGGGCATCCGCCACATCAGCTTCAAAGGCATAGAAAGCGACGATGCAAATTGGATCATTAACCGTTGCAACCTGCACGACAATACCCTGATGACCCTCGAACAGATTAAGGCGGTGAACACCCTGATACGCGCCAACACCAGCTACGAGGGGGCATTCTACCAACTGTCGGCCGCCGACAATGGCCGACACGACCTCACTTACACCCTCGTGAAAAAGAATGAGGACAGAATCGACCTTGGCATCCATTTCGACACGGATGAGTTTATCTCTCTTGCCGCACAAGCCACTTTCGGTCTGAAAACCAAGCTGCCGCAGAAGTTCATCATCGATGGTCGCATGGGATTGCGTATGCACATCGGCACAACTTACAAAATCGAGTCCTCCCCACTAAGCAGTTTCGACATAGGCTACCAATTTTCCTACAACGACTTCGATGTGTTCGACCATAGCAAGAAATGGTTCAACACTACCCACCGTAAACACACGGTGCGAACCGCATACAACAATGTGTGGATTCGTAACTTCCGATTTACTATCGGTGGTATGTTCGAATTCTACGACTTCAAGAAGTTCCTTTTCGACAGCGAAAGCGTTCCGGAATGGTTCAACACCGACCACGACAAACACTTCACCTATTTCGCGACACTCAACTACGACACCTACGACCGTGCATACTACCCACGCAATGGCGTGAACTTCTCGGCTGCCTATCATGTCTATACCGACGACCTATTCCATTACAAAGGTCACGAGCCTATTACCGCCGTAAGCGGACGGTTCGAAGGAGTGATACCCATCACCCATAGGTTCAGCCTGGTTCCTGCCGCCTACACACGCATACTCTTTGGATCGGACATTCCATTTACCTTGAGAAACTTGATAGGTGGCGACATGAACGGACGCTACGTAGAGCAACAGATGCCTTTCATAGGTTTTGTTCATCCAGAGACATGCGACAACTCACTCGTCATCGCCTCACTGAAAGCACGTCAACGAATGGGCGATTCGCACTACCTGATTCTTGGCGGCAACTATGCCTTCGCCAGCGACATGCCCAAGGACTTGCTGCAAGAGGAAAGAATCTATGGTGGGTGCATCGGATATGGTTTCGACAGCATCGGCGGCCCACTCGAAATATCCTTCAACTACATCGGCGGACGATCCAACGAAGTAAGCACATACGTCAACCTCGGATTCAAATTTTGAGTCCTCAACAAGCCGAACGCATGACCAGACCTGTCTGAGCCATGTCAAGGCGGAAACAATCAGCCACTACGGAAATTGATAGCAAAAACACAGCAGGGCGTTGCCCTGCTGTGTGATGCCAAGTGTGTGGCACATGTGTCAGAACTCGAAGTAGAGTGTGCCGTGGACGAGTGTTGACTCATCGTGGCCCGTGTAGCGGTTGAGCTGCGCTTGCGGACCGAAGTCGGCGGCAAACTTGAACTTGGTTCCCACGGCTGGTATCGCGTTCATGAACGAGATGTTGCCCGAAGGATAATCCACCAATGTCTTGTTCTGCTTGGAGTCGAACGACATGTACTGCTGCTGGGCTTGTGGTGTGAACAGGTGAAGCGTGACATCGGGTGTGGCGCAATACACCTTGAACGGCGTGTCGCACTGCAACTGCATGGCATAGAACGAAGAGTAGTAGCCCTTGAACTCCGGGTAGTCCCAACTTTCGCCAGTGATGGTGTTGTTGTACTTCTTGTTCCAGATGCCCATTGCGCCGCCTTTCATGCGGTTCTTATACACACGATAAGGTCCGTTGGCAATGAGGGTGGCACCTTGTATGTTCTGCTCGGGGAAGTCGAAGGTAATGCCTGCCATGGTGCAGCGATCGGAGGGACGATACACATAGTCGAGTTGCAGCACACCCGAAGGAAGGAGAGTCCAAGTGTAGCGATACTGGGTGGAATAACGGTAGGGGCGGGCACCATAGCTTGCCACCACCTTGTTGCCCTCGGCATATACGGTGTCGAGTTTCATGTTGCCGTTGATGAGTACCGGGCCGTTGTTGAACGGCACCGTCGTGCCATTGACCTCCACCGATTGTAGTTTGCCGTCGGCCTTGCTGAACGAGAACTTGCGTCCGGCAGCGGCAAGGGTGTAACTGTCGCCTTCTGTCCCACTCACCACCTCTGCATCCGCCGATGCAGGCAGCAATCGCTTGGCCACTGTGTCGGGAGTCCCCAACTCGAAGCTCCAGGTGAAAAGTTCCTTGCCATGAGGGTCGGTGGCGGTGACATAGAGGAACTGGTACGACCGCCAATCAGTGGGCAGTTGTAGGTCGAGCCATCCTGTCTCGCCAGGGGCGATGTCGGGAGAGGTGAGGGTTTTCTGCTCGGTGCGGAGTGAGGAGAGCGATGCCACGGAGGCAAGGCTGTAGCTGAAGGTGCACTGGCGTGTGTTGGTGAATGCGTAGCGGTTTTCGACCTTCAGGCGACCATTCCAACGAGGGGTAATGAGCTGACGTTCTATATAGACAGGCGACCACACCTCCTTGATGGTGTAGAAGCTACCTTCCTTCTCGCGGAAAGGGCCTACGATGCCGTCGGCACCATGATCCTTGTCGGTGTCGAAGAATCCACCCTTGTCGGCACGGATGGTGGCCTGGTCGCAGAAATCCCACAAGAACATGCCCGCCGAAAGCGGATGTCCCATCATGAGCCGCCACATGTCGTCGAGCGAAGCACCATGTCCCCCATCGTAAAGTCCGTGGATGTTTTCGGTCGGCATGAAGATGTCGCGACCGTGGAACATGGTAGCAATGCCATCGTCGTAGGGCACGTAGTGTGAGGTGTTGATGTGGTCGTTAAGCGCAAACGGATGGATTACGGCACGCTTCTGGGGGTCGTACTGTGGGAACAACGGGTCGAGGTCGTAGTTGAAACCTCCCTCGTTGCCATTCGACCAGATGACAACACACGGACGGTTGAGGTCGCGCTTGAGCATCTCGCCGACGAGTTTCGTGCCGGTGGGGGTGTCGTAGGGAGGATATTGCCAGGCACAGAGCTCGTCGATGACGTACATGCCGAGAGAGTCGCACACTTCGAGGAAATGCTTGTCGGGTGGATAGTGCGACATGCGCACGGCATTCATGTTCATTTCCTGCATGAGCTTCACGTCGCCGACGCTGAGATTGTAGTTGGTGGTGCGGCCGGTAGTAGGATAGTGTGAATGGCGATCGACACCACGGAAGCGCATTTTCGCACCGTTCACGTAGATTCCATCGTGGGGAACCACCTCGATAGTGCGGAAACCGATACGGTCAGTCACCTGATGAAGCGTGCGACCGTTTTTCCTTACGGTGATGACAGCGGTGTAAAGGTTGGGCTGCTCGGCCGACCAAGGCTTCACCCCTACAATGGAACCTTCAGCTGTGATGCAGGACGATTTGGTCTTTCCTTGTGTGCCAGAGATGCTTCCTACGGTCTTGCCATCGGATGTGCGAATCTCCACCTCGGCTTCGGCACCACTGAACTTCTTGTCCATGAACACATCGACGTGGAGCTTGCCATCATGTCGCGCATCGATGGCTGTGTATTCAATGAAATCGGAAGGAACGGCTTCGAGAAACACTGGGCGGAAAAGTCCACCAAACACCCAAAAGTCGCACTTGCGCTCGGCTTCGTTCACGGTTGCATTGGCGGACATCTTGTTTACCTTTACTTCGAGCAGGTTTTCCTGACCGGCTTTCACGAGTTTCGTAATCTCGTACTTGAAACGGTAGAACGAGCCTTGATGGATTTCGCCTACCAGTTTGCCGTTCACCTTCACCTCGGTGTCGGTCATGGAGCCATCGAACACGATGAACAGTCGCTTACCCTTCCACTCGGGCTTGAGGGTAAAGGTCCTTTTGTAGAGTCCGGATTCGTCGCCTTTGTTCTTGTCGTGCCCATAGTTGAAGGTACCGAACCCTTCCATTTCCCAACAAGAAGGTACTTTTATTTTAGTCCATTCATTACTTCGGCGACCACCTGTGCATAGGAAGTCCCATTCTACGGCATCGTCAGAGCCATGCCCCGACAGATACATCACATCGGTGGTTTGTGCCACGGAAGCCGATGCCCATGCCAAGGCGCATGCAAGAAAGAGTTTTTTCATGATAACATTTGTTTTTATTTGACTATTTCAAAGTTCAATTGTCGTTTTTCCAAGTTGGTGCCCGACACCCTTACGCGGATAGGGTCACCCAACGAATAAAGAACCCTTCCGTTGTAGCCACGCAGGCAGAAGTTCTTCTCGTCGAACTCCACGTATTCACCCCGTCTGGAAAGCGTACGGATGGGGATGAGGCCTTCGCACTTGTTTTCATTCACCTCCACATACAGTCCCCAATCGGTGACACCCGAAACGGTGGCCTCGAATACCTCTCCAAGGTGTTCGGTCATAAATTCCACCTGTTTGTATTTCACCGATGCCCGTTCGGCATTGGCGGCAATCTGCTCCATGTCGGAGCTGTGCTTGCAAAGTTCCTCATAATGTGGCAGTGAGGCGGAACGCCCTCCATCGATGTAACGCGACAGAAGCCTGTGGACCATCATGTCGGGGTAGCGGCGGATGGGTGAGGTGAAGTGGGTGTAGTAGTCGAACTGCAGGCCATAATGGCCGATGTTGTGGGTGGAATAGTAAGCCTTTTGCATGGCCTTCAGCGTAACCATTTCAACCAGATTCTTCTCTTTCTTGTCCTTTACGTCGTCGAGCAGTTTGTTCAGGCTCCTGCACACTTCGCCCTGTGTGCCCGAAGTGCGTACCTTGTAGCCGAAGCGGGCCACAAAGGCGTTGAGGCTTTCGAGCCTGTCGAGGTCGGGCAAGTCGTGGACGCGATAAGGGAAGGTCTTTGCCTTTTTCCCCTTGGGCACCTTGCCCACGAATTCGGCCACCGTCTTGTTGGCCAGCAGCATGAACTCCTCGATGAGTTGGTTGGCCTCCTTCGATTCCTTAAAATACACACTGATGGGCTTCCCCTCACTGTCTATTTCGAAGCGTACCTCCACACGGTCGAAGTCGATGGAGCCTTGCTCGAATCGTTGTCGGCGCAGGATCTGTGCCAGCCGGTTCAAGGTCAGCACCTCGTCCTTGTAGTCGCCCTGCGAGGTTTCGATAATCTGTTGCGCCTCCTCGTAGGTGAAGCGGCGGTTGCTCTTGATGACCGTGTGGCAAATGCGCGAGGCCAGCACCTCGGCGTTGTCGTTCATGGTGAAAACCACCGAATAGGCCAGCTTCTCCTCATCGGGCCGCAGCGAGCAAAGCATGTTGCATAACCGTTCGGGAAGCATCGGAATGGTACGATCGACCAGATACACGGATGTGGCGCGATTCCTGGCCTCCTCATCGACGATGGAACCTTCAGCAACGTAGTGTGTCACATCGGCAATGTGTACGCCTACTTCCCACAGCCCGGGTCGGAGCGACTTTATCGACAGTGCGTCATCGAAGTCCTTGGCATCGCGTGGGTCGATGGTGAAGGTGGTGGTTTCGCGGAAGTCCTCACGTTCGGCATAGTCGGCTTTGGTAATCTTGCTCGAAATTTCGTTGGCGGCCTTCTCCACATGTTGTGGGTATCGATATGGTAGTCCGTATTCGGCAAGGATGGCGTGCATCTCCACCTCGTTCTCTCCCTGTGCGCCCAGCACCTCCACCATTTTCCCGATGGGGGCACTTGCTTCGGCAGGCCATTCCTGAATCTCCACGATGGCCTTGTCGCCATTGTGTGCATTCCGAAGTATGTTGTTTTGGGGTAGGAAAATCTTCCCGTGCAAGACCTTGCTGTTGGTAAGCAGAAATGCATGGTATTTCCCTTTCTTGAGCGTACCTACAAACCGTTCGCCGATGTGCTCGTCGCGTGGCTCGATGGGCTTCTCGCTATAGATGAACTCGCCATGTTCATCCTGAACGATGAATTCGTCTTCAAGCATTTCGCTGAGGATATCGCTGCAAAGCATTTTCAGAGGGTGAGTGGTAAGGCTCAGGCGACGTACGATGTCCTTGAACGACAATGCCTCATCGGAACAATAACGAAACAAACTGATGAGTTGGTCGGCCAGCTCACTTTTCTTCAGTCGTTTGCCTGCTTTTTTCTCTCGATTCTTCATAGTAGGATGATTTATTAGTCGGAGACAAAGGTAATGAATTTGATTGAAATCTCGTATCTTTGCGGCAAAATTCGAAAAGGAACGTATGAAAATCCGTAATATTGACTTGGGTGAGCGGCCGGTGGTGCTGGCACCGATGGAGGATGTCACCGACCCTGCTTTCCGCTTGTTGTGCAAGGAGTTTGGTGCCGACTTGGTCTATTCCGAGTTTGTGTCGGCCGATGCACTGATACGTTCGGTGGGGAAGACCATGCAGAAGCTGAGGATCGACGAGGCGGAGCGGCCGGTGGCCATTCAGATATATGGCCGCGACGTGCCTACCATGGTTGAGGCGGCACAGATTGTTGAGGCGGCGCATCCCGACATCCTGGACATTAATTTTGGATGCCCCGTGAAGCGGGTGGCAGGCAAGGGTGCAGGCGCGGGCATGTTGCAGAACATTCCGCTGATGTTGGAGATAACGCGACAGGTGGTGAAGACCGTGACCCTGCCCGTGACAGTGAAGACCCGTCTGGGATGGGATGACAGCCATCGCATTATCGTGGATTTGGCCGAACAGTTGCAAGACTGCGGCATCGAGGCACTCACCATCCATGGCCGCACACGCGCACAGATGTACACCGGAGAGGCCGACTGGGAATTGATAGGAGCGACGAAGCGAAATCCACGGCTGCACATACCCATTGTGGGGAATGGCGACATTTGTACCCCGGCACGAGCGGCCGAATGTTTCGAGCAGTATGGGGTGGATGGCATCATGATAGGCAGGGCCTCATTTGGCCGGCCGTGGATTTTCAAGGAAGTGAAACACTACCTGCAAACGGGCGAGCTGTTGCCTCCATTGTCGAGGAAATGGCAGATGGACGTGTTGCGTCGGGAAATAAACGATAGTGTGAGCCTCCTTGACGAACGGAGAGGAATCTTGCATGTCCGACGCCACCTGGCAGCTTCTCCCCTGTTCAAAGGCATCCCTAATTTCCGTGAGATACGTATTCGCATGTTACGTGCTGAAACAACCTCCGAGTTGTTTGCGATTCTCGATGAGATTGAGAAATATATGCAATTCATCTTACCTAACAGCAACGATGGAAGCATCACCCCATCCTGACGGCTGAGATGCATGTGGACGATGCCGTCCTCCACACACTTGTCATGAGATTGGTTTGCCTTGAGTGAAGTTTACTCTGAGCGAAGCGGAAGGAGCGAAGGAAAGTCCTTGTTGAGCAAGCAACAACTGAGTGTCGTGCTCTCGAAAAGTATAATCGCCGTCGCCGAAAAGTATAACCGCCGCTGCCGATTATACTTTTCGTGCAGTCAACGACAGAATTTCAACAGCTTGTACACAACTTCATCCGCCCTAATCATCGACACACACGACAACAAATGCGAGTCTCCGCCATGGATACACACACCCTGTATTGTCACAATAGAATCAGTAATCGGAGGCAGGGTGGAGCAAACCCACAACCGCCTTCCAAACCACAGCCGCGAGACATGAATTTTGAATTAAGATTATTCACTTTGTAGATTTTCATCCTCACCTCAGCATAGTCCAAGCAAGCTTGGCCT